>JALYRN010000200.1 GCA_030855295.1 Myxococcota bacterium
GTCGTGTTCGCGCACGCCGCGCTGCCCGGCGGCCTGGTCGGGACGCACTTCAGCTACGGCCTCGACGAGACCTCGCTCGAGGACTTCTGGAAGCACCGCCTGGTCGTGGTCTCCGACGATCGCCACACGCTGATCGGCGCGACCGAGCGCACGCCCGGCGACAACGCCGTGATCAGCGAGACCGAGGCGATCGCCGAGATCGCGACCAGCCAGATCGCGCTCGACATCACGCTGCTCGCGCAGCGCCATCGCTGGGACACGCGCGACACGATGGCGAAGATGCTCGGCGATCGCGTCGGCCGCCTCGACACCCTGCTCGGCAAGGGTGAGAAGCCCGCCCTCGGCGAGCCGCACTGATCCGCGGCGATCGCGGAGAGGGCGATGCGCGTGCGAGAGCAGGCCGCCGTGCAGACGGCGAGGCGGGCCGCTGGTATACGGGCTGCTCGCTCGGCGTCAGCTGGGCGCTCCATCGCACATCGCGGTGGCTCCACGAGGTTGCTTTCATGCGCTCATCGTTCGTTCTCGCACTTCTCGTCTCGTTCTCCGTCGGCTGTGGCGCCACTGCGCGCACGTCGGCCCGCGTCTCCCAGGCGCACCTCACGGGCGACCACATCACGCTCGACGATCACATCAACTTCGAGCACGACAGCGCCGTGATCGTGGATGACTCGAACGACCTGCTCGACGACATCGCCAGCGTGCTCACCGAGCACACCGAGATCGGCTCGGTACACATCATCGGCCACACCGACTCGAGCGGCGACGACGACCACAACCTCGAGCTCAGCCAGCAGCGCGCCGAGGCCGTGGCCGCGGCGCTTCGCGCACGCGGCGTGACTCAGAACGTCGACGCGCGTGGCGCCGGCGAGACCGAGCCCCTCTGCGCCGAGGACACCGAGGACTGCCACGCGGCGAACCGGCGCGTCGAGATCATCGTCGCCAGCAACTGACGACAGCGCGCGACCTGCAGCACGCCCCGTCGCTCGCGCGTCGCTGGATCGGCGACGACGCGCTCGGCGGGCAGGTGCTGCGTGTCTGCCGCGACGCGGAAAGACGGGCAGGTACGGCCATCACGTGGCGAGCGTCGCCACGTCGCCGAGCTCTACCGCTCGCCGCAGCCTGACGCCGCGCGCCTCGCTTCATCGACTGGGACGGGTAGACTGTCTGGAGCATGACGAGCCCGCGCGCGAAGCACCGCGCCACGCTGGACGACCTCGCGGCGGAGCGCGATCGCGGTCTGGCGGTCGAGCTGATCGAGGGCGAGATCGTACAGAAGGCGGCGCCGCTGCCGGCGCACGGCGGCGCGCAGATGAAGCTCGGGGAGCTACTCGGCGGCTTCCACCGCCGCACCGGGGGGCCTCGTGGGCCCGGTGGGTGGTGGATCATGAGCGAGGTCGAGATCGCCTATCCCCGCACCGACGAGATCTTCCGGCACGACGCGCTCGGCTTCCGGCGCGAGAGCCGTCCCGAGCGGCCCGAGGGGATGCCGGTCCGTGCGCGGCCCGACTGGGTCGCGGAGATCCTCTCACCCTCCACCGGGCGCTACGACGTGGTGAAGAAGCAGCGCACGCTCCACCTGCACGGCGTGCCGCACTACTGGATCGTCGATCCCGAGCACGAGACGCTGACCGTGCTGCGGCACGCGGGCGAGGCGTACCTCTCGATCCTGAGCGCCGGCGTCGGCGACGTCGTCCGGGCCGAGCCGTTCGAGGTGGTGGAGATCTCGATCTCCGATCTCTTCGGCCATGACTGACGCCCCGTCAGGCGCGGCCGAAGCCAGACGGGGAGCTCACTGACACGATCGCGCGGGTCAGAGGCTCGCGGCGTAGCGCGCGGCGAGGACTTCGCGTCTGAGCTCGTCGTGGACGAGGCCGTTGGTGACGACGATGCGCCTGCTGCGCACGTCGATCGGGGCGCCATCGTAGGTGGTGAGCGTCGCGCCGGCAGCCTCGGCGATCGCGGCGCCCCCGCAGAGGTCCCAGGGCGAGAGCTTCTGCTCCCAGTAGCCGTCGTAGGTGCCGTCGGCGACCAGCACGAGATCGATCGCGGCCGAGCCGAGGCGGCGGATGCCCTGCACCTTCGGGATGATGTGCGCGGCCTCGCGGACGTTGTTGTCGGGATCGCGCGCGCGGTCGTACGGGAAGCCCGTGCCCACGATCGAGCCGGAGAGCGTCGCGACGGTCGAGACCTGGCACCGCTCGCCGTTGCGGAACGCGCCGAGGCCGCGCCCGCCGTGCCACGTCAGGCCGAGCGCGGGCGCGTGCACCACGCCGGCGATCGGGACGCCGCCGCGCGCGAGGCCAATCGCGACCGAGAAGACGAAGTGCCCGTGCGCGAAGTTCGTCGTGCCGTCGAGCGGATCGGCGTACCAGACGAGCTCGTGGTCCGCGTCGCCGCCTCCTTCCTCCGCCACCAGACCGTGCGACGGGAACGCCGCGCGCATGCGCTCGGTGATCAGCTTCTCGCTCGCGAGATCGAACTCCGTCACGAGATCGATGTCGCCCTTCTTCTGCACCACGCCGCCGCGGCGATGCCCCGCGAGGAGGACGCGGCCCGCGTCCTCCGCGATCGCGCGTGCCTCCTCGAGCCAGCGCTCGAGCGTTCCGGGGTCAGGACCGAGGTCGTCGCTCATGCGGCGCGACTCTGACCGAATTCGACGCTGCGCTCACGCTCGATCAGAGGAATCCGAACCCGCGGAAGACGAGCTGCACGAGCGCGAGGCCCGCGAGCGCGAGCGTCGCCGCGACGCGCTTGGTGCGCGACTCGGTCGGCGTGCGCCTGAACAGCGCGAGCGTGAAGATCGCCGCGACGAGCGCCGCGCCGCCGCCGGCGATCGCCACCCAGTCGATCGAGGAGACGACCTCGCCGTTGATCGAGTGCGTCTCGCGATAGCTGAAGACGAACGGAAAAAGACCGCCCACGAAGCCGATCCAATCGGCCGTGTGCGGGAACGCGGGCGCCATCGCGGCCTGCTCGGCGTCGTCCATCGGTGTGCCCTCCCCTGGACACCGAGCGTAGCCGACGCAACCGCAGAGCGCGCGTTCCGCGCGCCGACGCACCGCGATCCCGCCGTCGCTCACGCGCGCGAGCACCTCGAAGCCGATGACGCGCAGCTCTGCCACGAGCGCTTCGGCATCGGCGTCATCCGTGACGTCCACCGCGATGTCGACGTCGCGCGTCGTGCGGGGCTCGGCTCGCGCGCTCACGGCGAGCCCACCCACGAGCGCCCACCGCCGCCCTCGCGCTCGCAGCTCTGTTGCGGCACGCCGCGCCGCCAGCTCGACGCGATTCACGCGCGGAGGGGCCACTCGATCGGCCGGCCTTCGGCGTCGCCATGCTCCGCGCCCGGCCGCGTGCGGTACCAGAGCTCCACGAGCCGCTCGATCTCGTCGTCGGAGGCGTCCGGCAGACGACGGCGCAAGCGGCCGCGCTGCAGCTCCTCCGCGAGCTCGGCGAGCTCGAAGGCGATCTGGAGGCGCTCGGCGGGGCTGAGGCGATC
This sequence comes from Myxococcota bacterium, assembly GCA_030855295.1. Lineage (GTDB taxonomy): Bacteria > Myxococcota_A > Polyangia > Polyangiales > Sandaracinaceae > Sandaracinus. The sequence continues at coordinate 3,500 of JALYRN010000200.1, forward strand.
CACGAGCGGAACGTACCGCAAGGCGTCCGTCGAGGCTCGATCCATCACTCGCGAAGAGCGAGCGCGGCGAGGACGCGATCGTGCAGGCCGCCGAAGTCGCCGTTCGACATCAGCAGCACGGTGTCGCCGGGGCGCGCGCGATCGACGATCGCGGAGAGCACGTCGTCGAGCGTCGCCGGCGCGAGCGCGTCGTCGCCGTGCGCGCGGATGGCGGTCGCGATCGCGTCGAGATCGAGGCGCTCGGCGTCCGGGACGTTCGCGCGCCCGAGCGGTGCGAGGATCGCGAGGTCGGCAGCGTGGAAGGCGTCCTCGTAGGCCTGCTGGTGCATGCTGCGGCACGCGGTCGCGCTGCGCGGCTCGAACGCAGCGATCAGCGCGCCCTCGGGGTGGCGCGCGCGGATCGCGGCGAGCGTCTCGCGCACCGCGGTCGGATGATGCGCGAAGTCGTCGTAGACGCGCACGCCGCGCGCCTCGCCGAGCAGATCCTGACGCCGGCGCACGCCCGAGAAGCGCCGCAGCGCCGTGAGGATCTCCTGCACCGAGATCGTGCCGGCGCTGGTCTCCGCGATCAGCGCGATCGTCGCGAGCGCGTTCTTCACGTTGTGCTCGCCCGCGAGCGGCGAGAGCACGGGGCCGCACGAGGTGCCGCCCACGAACAGATCGAACGGCTGCATGCCGCCCTGCGCCGCGATCGGCGCGGCGATCCAGGTCGGCGAGAGCTCGGGCCCGACGTCGTCGTGCGCGAGCGCGTACCAGACGACGCGGCACTTCGCGGAGCTCGCGACGACCGCGCGCACCTCGGGATCGGCGGCGTACGCGACGAGGGTTCCGTCCTCCGGGATGCGCGCGACGAAGCCCTCGAACGCGGCGCGGTACGACGCGGGGTCGGGGTAGATGTCGACGTGGTCGTGCTCGATCGACGTGAGGATCGCGGCGTGCGGCTGGTAGCGCCACATCTTCGGCGTCTTCTCGAAGAAGGCGCTGTCGTACTCGTCGCCTTCGATGACGAAGGGCGCGCGCGACGCGACGTCGCCGAGGCGGAACGACTCCGCGAAGTCCTTGGGGATGCCGCCCACGAGCATGCCCGGATCGCGACCGAGGCGATGCAGCAGGAACGCGAGCAGCGTCGTCGCGGTGGTCTTTCCGTGCGTGCCCGCGACCACCCAGCCGGGGCGATCGGCGAGGAAGAGCTCTTCGATCACGCCGGGCATCGAGGTGGTGCGAAGGCCGCCGTCGATCGCGGCGCGCGCCTCGGGGTTGTCGCGACGACACACGTTGCCGACGACCACGAGATCGGGCGCGTCGGCGACGTTCGCAGCATCCCAGCCGCGTCGGGTCTCGATCCCCCAGCGCGCGAGCGCCTCGCCCATCGGCGGATAGAACGCGGTGTCGCTGCCGGTGACGCGATGACCGGCGCTCTGCAAGAGCCCCGCGAGCGCGCCCATGCCGGTGCCGGCGACGCCGATGAGGTGCACGTGCATCGTGCTCTCGGGCTACCACGCGCCGGGCTCGCACGCGAAAATGTAGACACGGCCGGGCGCCGTCGCGACGCCTCTCATCAGGGAAGGGTTGCCACTCGTGGATCTCGCGAAGACGTGTTCCTCGTGCCCTACGACCTTCCGATCTTCCCTCCCGAGGAGTACGCGCGCCGTGTGAGCGCGGCCCGCGCTTCGATGTCGCAGCGCGGGCTCGACGGCTGCGTCGTCTCCAGCCCGGAGAACATCTACTACCTCACCGGCCTCGACCACATGGGGTACTTCGCGTTCCAGGCGCTGGTGCTCCCCGCCTCCGGTGAGCCGGTGCTGGTCACGCGCCGCATGGAGCAGGCGACGGTGCGCGATCAGGTGCCGCACCTGAAGCACGTCGGCTACTCCGACGGCGTCGAGCCGCCGCCGGACGCGACGGGGTGCGACGACATCGTGCTCCACACGCGCACGCAGGACGGGCGCGTGGCCGGCCTGCGCCCGGGCGACACGAGCTACGGGCGGCCGGTGCGCGAGTCCAACGTGCCGGTCGGCGAGGTGTCGGCGCCGGTCGAAGGAACGGTGCAGGCGCTCGAGGAAGCCGGTCTCCTGCGCGGCACGCTCGGCATGGAGTACGCGACCACGTTCCTGCCGTACAAGATCGTCAGCGGCATCAAGGCCGCCGTCGCCGACGTCGAGTGGGTCGACTGCTCGGGAGTCGTCGACGACCTCCGCGTCGTGCAGTCGCCGCTCGAGCAGATCCGGACGCGCCGCGCCGCCGAGGTGTCCGACTCGATGATGCTCGCCGCGATCGCGTCGGCCGGCGTCGATCAGAACAGCCACGACGTGATGGCGGCGATCTACGACACGATGTTCCGTCGCGGCGGCACGTACCCCGGCTTCGTCCCGCTCGTGCGCACGACGCGCACGCTCGCGCACGAGCACGGCACCTGGCAGGGCCACAAGCTGCGCAAGGGCGACGTGCTCTTCCTCGAGATGGCGGGCTGCGTGCGGCGCTATCACGCGCCGCTCGGCCGGCTGGTGTTCGTCGATCACGCGCCCAAGCGCGCCGAGGACGTCTTGAAGATCTGTCGCGAGTCGATGGAGCGCGCGGCCGAGCAGATCCGCCCGGGCGCGCTCGCGAAGGACGTCTATCACGCGTGGCAGTCACGTCTCGACGCCGCGGGGCTCGACGGATACCGCCGCCATCACTGCGGCTACTCGGTCGGCATCGGGTATCCGCCGAGCTGGTCGGGCAGCGGCGTGCCGGTCGGCCTGCGCCCGAGCAGCAGCATGCAGCTGCAGGCGGGCATGGTGTTCCACCTGATGTCGTGGCTGCTCCGCACCGGGAAGGGCGACTCGTTCCTCTCCGACACCGTGCTCGTGACCGAGACCGGCTGCGAGTGGCTGACGAACGTCGGCCGCGAGATCTACGTGCGCTGACTCGACAGGAGTGCTCGCCCCGGAGGGCGCGTACGGGAGCGCGCGCTGCGCGCGCGGACGGAAGGGCCCGGAGCGGGCGAGCCGATTTTCGAACAGGCGCTGACTCGACAGGAGTGCTCGCCCCGGAGGGCGCGTACGGGAGACATCGAGACGCAAGAGAAGAGAGAGGGGGCAGGAGATGCAGAAGCACGGGCACTACATCGGCGGGGAGTGGCGGCCGAGCGCCCGCGAGCAGACGTTCGAGGCGATCAGCCCGGCGACCGGCGAGGTCCTCGCGCACCTGGCGGAGGGCACCGTCGAGGACGCCGATCGCGCGGTGCGCGCAGCGAACGACGCGCGCGCGCGCCTGTCGAAGATGAGCGTGTGGGATCGGTCGCGGATGTGCCTGCGCATCGCCGACGCGATCGACGCGCGCAAGGAGTCGCTCGCGCGCACGCTGACGCTCGATCAGGGCAAGCCCTATCACAGTGAGGCGCTCGGCGAGGTGCAGCACGCGGCCGCGTCGTTCCGCAACTGCGCCGAGCAGATCAAGTGGCTCGAGACCGCGGTGATGCCGGTCGAGGCGCCGACCAAGCGCGTGTTCTCGATCCGGCAGCCGCGCGGCGTCTACGCGATCGTCACGCCCTGGAACTTCCCGTACATGATCGCGGCCGAGTACCTCGCGCCCGGGCTCGCCGCGGGCAACGCGATGGTCTGGGTGCCGGCGCCGACGACGTCGCTCTGCGCCGTCGAATTCGTGCGCGCGATCGCGGAGGCCGATCTGCCTCCGGGCGCGATCAACCTGGTCACCGGGCCGGGCGCGATCGTCGGCGACGCGATCGTCGCGCATCCGGGCACGCATGGCGTGGGCTTCACCGGCAGCCCGCCGACGGGAGAGCAGATCATGCGGCGCGCGGCGGGCAAGCCGTGCCTGCTCGAGCTCGGCGGCAACGGTCCGACGATCATCCTCGACGACGCCGACATCGACGCAGCAGCAGCGGCGGCGGCGCTCGGCTGCTGGTTCAACGCCGGACAGGTCTGCTCGGCGACCGAGCGCATCCTCGTGCACGAGCGCGCTCACGACGCGGTCGTCGCGAAGCTCGCCGAGAGCGCGCGCGCCGTGAAGCTCGGCGATCCCTTCGACCCGAAGACCACGATGGGCCCGCTCAACAACGAGCCGACCGCCGTGAAGAGCGATCGCCACGTGAAGGACGCCGTCGAGCGCGGCGCGAGCCTCGTGTTCGGCGGCGGCCGCGCGGACGGCCACCCGACCTCGCTCTACTACGGACCGACCGTGCTCGACGGAGTGACGCGCGAGATGGCGGCGCACCGCGAGGAGACCTTCGGACCGGTCGCGAAGGTGATGACGGTGTCGAGCGACGACGAGGCGCTGCGGGTGGCCGACGACTCCGAGCTCGGCCTCGTCAGCGCCGTCTTCACGCGTGACCTGAAGCGCGCGTTCCGCTTCTCGGAGGCGCTGCGCACCGGCATCGTGGTGGTCAACGACTTCACCGACTACTGGGAGCTGCACCTCCCGTTCGGCGGCGCGTCCGGCAAGCGCAGCGGCATCGGGCGCATCGGCGGCAAGCACGCGATCATGGAGATGACGGATCTGAAGACGATCGTGATCGACATCGGATGATCTTCACCAGCGACAACGCCGCCGGCGTGCACCCCGAGGTGCTCGAGGCGATCGCCGCCGCGAACGAGGGCCGCGCGATCGCCTACGGCGGCGACGTCCACACCGAGCGGGCGCTGGCGCGCGTGAAGGAGCACTTCGGCGAGGCCGCCGAGGCGCTCTTCGTGTGGGGCGGCACGGCGGCGAACGTGCTCGCGCTCGCCTCGGTGCTCGAGCGCTGGGAGGCGGTGCTCTGCGCGGAGGGCGCGCACGTCGCCGGAGACGAGTGCGGCGCGCCGGAGCGCTTCCTCGGCTGCAAGCTGCTGCTGATCCCGACGACACACGGCAAGCTCACGCCCGACGCCGTCGCGGCGCGCATCCGCGGTGAGGGCGTGGTGCACCACGCGCAGCCGCGCGTGCTCAGCGTCAGCCAGCCGACGGAGGTCGGCACCGTGTACACGGCCGCGGAGCTGCGCGCGCTCGCCGAATTCTGCCGCGCGCGGGATCTGGTCTTCCACGTCGACGGCGCGCGTCTTCCGAGCGCCGCGGTGCATCTCGGCGTCGATCTGCGCGCGATCACGACCGACGTCGGCGCGGATCTCGTCTCGCTCGGAGGCACCAAGAGCGGGCTGCTCGGCGCCGAGGCGGTGCTGTTCCTGCGGCCGGGCCTCGCGCGTGGCGCTGCGTACCAGCGCAAGCAGGCGATGCAGCTCGCGTCGAAGATGCGCTTCGTCGCCGCGCAGATGGACGCGCTGCTGTCACGCGATCTCTGGCGCCGCGTCGCGACGCACGCGAGCGCGATGGCGCAGCGCCTCGCCGCGGGTCTGCGCGGCGTCGATGCGATCGAGCTCGCGCATCCGGTGCAGACCAACGCCGTGTTCGCGCGGCTGCCGAGGGCGGCGTTCGATGCGCTCCAGCGGGAGGGCTTCCGCTTCGCCGAGTGGGAGCCGCACCCCGAGCGGCCGCTGGCGCGCTGGATGACGTGCTTCGACACCTCGGAGCGAGAGGTCGACGACTTCGTCGCTGCGATCCGCCGCCACGCCTGAGCCGCGCGCGGTCGTGGTAGCGTCTCCGCATGCGCGCGAGCATCGTCCTGTCGGTCTTCCTCTTCGTGCTGGTCGGATGCGGCGGCGAGCCAGTCGCTCCTGCCGACGCAGGCACGTCCCGCCGCGACGCCGCCGCGATCGACGCGGCCGTCGCGTCGGACGCGGGATCATCGTCGTCCGACGACGCCGGAGACGCGC
>JALYRN010001047.1 GCA_030855295.1 Myxococcota bacterium
TGCAGCGACAGCTTCGGCACGCGCGCGCCGGCGACGGGCGGCACCGCGCTCGGCACCGGCACGGCGGCGGTCGCGTACTCGCAGGCGCTTGCCGGGCTGACGCCCGGCGCGACCTACTACTACTGCGCGATCGCCTCGAGCGTCGGCGGCACCAGCTTCGGCGCGGTGATGTCGTTCACCACGTCGGAGGCGCCGGAGGTCACGAGCCTCTCGGCGACGTCGGTCTCGAGCGCGGCCGCGACGCTGCAGGGATCGGCCGATCCCAACGGCGCGGCGAGCACCGGCTGGTTCCGGTACTCGGCGACGAACCCGGGCTCGTGCAGCGACAGCTTCGGCACGCGCGCCCCGACCAGCGGCGGCACGGCGCTCGGCGCCGGGACGAGCGCGGTGCCGTACTCGCAGGCGCTGACCGGGCTCGCGCCGGCGACGACCTACTACTACTGCGCGATCGCGTCGAGCACGGCGGGGATCGGCTTCGGCGCGGTGCTTTCGCTGACCACCACGAGCGCGCCCGCCGCGCCCGACGTGACGAGCGAGCCGGCGACCGCGGTCTCGAGCACGGGCGCGACCATCCACGGATCGGCCGATCCGAACGGGACGGCGACGACCGGCTGGCTCCGCTACAGCACGACCGATCCGGTCACCTGCAGCGACACGTTCGGCGTGCGGGCGCCGGCGAGCGGTGGCTCGGCGCTGGGCGCCGGCACGAGCGCGGTCGCGTACTCGCAGACGCTCGCCGGGCTGACGCCGGGGACGACGTACTACTACTGCGCGCTCGCCTCGAGCTCGGCGGGCACCGGCGTCGGCGCCGTGCTGTCGTTCACGACCTCGTCGCCTCCGTCGGTGTCGACCGACGCGGCGACGGCGATCTCGAGCACGGCCGCGACGCTGAACGGCTCGGCGAGCCCGAACGGCACCGCGACCACCGGCTGGTTCCGCTACCACACCAGCGATCCCGGCACGTGCAACGACACGTTCGGCACGCGCGCGCCGATGACCGTGAGCTTCGCGCTCGGCGACGGCTCGGGCGCGGTGCCGTACTCGCAGACGCTCACCGGGCTGTCGGCGGGGACGACCTACTACTTCTGTGCGATCGCCTCGAACGCGGCGGGCACGCGCTTCGGCGCGGTGCTCTCGTTCACCGCGCCGTCGGGCCCGTCGCTGCCGGCAGTGACGAGCGAGGCCGCCACCGACGTCACGAGCACGTCGCTGACGCTGAACGGATCGGTGAACCCGAACTTCGCCGCGACGACGGCGTGGTTCCGCTACAGCGCGACCGATCCGGTCGCCTGCGACGATGCCTTCGGGATGCGCGCGCCCTCGGGCGGAGGCGCGTCGATCGGCGCGGGCAGCAGCGCCGTGCCGTACGCGGAGGCGATCACCGGGCTCGCGCCGGCGACCACCTACTACTTCTGCGCGATCGCCTCGAACGCGGTGGGCACGAGCTTCGGCGAGCTGCTGACGGTGACGACCGCGGCCGAGCCTCCGATCGTGACGACGACCGCGCCGACCGACGTGACGGACGACGCCGCGGTGCTGAACGGATCGGCGATCGCCAACGGCGAGATGACGACCGGGTGGTTCCGCTACGACACCACGGAGCCGGCGTCGTGCGACGACAGCTTCGGCGTGCGCGCGCCGGCGACCGGTGGGCTGGTGATCGGAGACGGCGTCGACGCGGTCGCGTTCGCCGAGATGATCTCGGGGCTGACGCCCGGGAGCGTCTACTACTACTGCGCGATCGCGGTGAACGCGCAGGGCATGGCGTTCGGCGAGATCGTCTCGTTCTCGCCGGGCGTCGAGGCGCCGGTCGTGATCACCGAGGCGTCGAGCGAGGTCGACGGCACCAGCGCGACGATCGCGGGCACCGCCGATCCGAACGGCTCGGCCGCGATCGGCTGGTTCCGCTACGGCGACTTCGATCCCGGCGCGTGCGACGACGCGTTCGGCAGCCGCGCGCCGATGGTCGAGGGCATCGCGCTCGGGGCCGGCACCGAGGCGGCGGCGTACACGGCGCCGCTGACCGGGCTCGAGCCGAGCACGACGTACTACTACTGCGCGGCGGCGAGCAACCTGGGTGGCGCGTCGTTCGGCGAGGTCCTCTCGTTCACGACCGACGCGCTGCCGCCGGTCGTGCGGACCGTGGAGCCGGTGGTCGGCATGATGGGCGCCGTCACGCTGGGCGGCGCGGCGGATCCGCGGGGCGCGGAGAGCACCGGCTGGCTGCGCTACGGCGCGGTGGATCCCGGCGCGTGCGACGACTCGTTCGGAACCCGCGCGCCCGCGGTCGGCGGGACGATGCTGGGCGCGGGCCGCGCGGAGGTCGCGTTCTCCGAGGCCATCGCCGAGCTGGCGCCGGGCACCTACTACGTCTGCGCGATCGCTTCGAACGAGGGCGGCATCGCGTTCGGCGAGGTGATGTCGTTCGAGGTCGTCGAGGGCGACGTCGTGACCGGCGGCGGGTGCGGATGTCGCGTGGGATCGAGGAGCAGCGGGGCGAGCGGCATGATGCTCGCGCTCGTCGCGCTCGCGCTGATCGCGGTGCGTCGGCGTCGGCGTTAGAGCGTCTCGTCCGATCGAGCGACGGGCCTTCAGCGGATCTCGCCGCCTGCGATCACGGCGGCCGTACGCTGCGGAGCGAAGCGCGCGGCGGCCTCGCTCAGCTGCGCCGGCGTGGTCGCTGCGAGCGCGGTCGCGAGATCGATGTCCTCGAGGCCGAGCTGGCCGCGGCGCGCGCGCGCGATCGCGTGCGCCTCGGGATCTTGCGCGCAGGTCGCGGGATCGAGCGCGGTCTCGCCGAGGAGC
>JALYRN010000201.1 GCA_030855295.1 Myxococcota bacterium
CCCGCGGGCGTCGTGCCGTGCCAGCGCCGGAACGCACGCCCGAACGCGCTCGCGTCCGAGAACCCGAGCTCGTACGCGATCCGAGAGAGCGGCTCGCCACCGTGCGCGATCCGCTCGAGCGCCATCGAGGCGCGCTGTTCCTCGGCGAGCGCGCGGAACGACGTGCGATGTTCGGCGAGACGCCGCCGCAACGTTCGCTCGGTGATCCCGAACGAGGCGGCGATCACGTCGCCACCGGTGCCGCTCGGGTGCGCCGCGATCGCATCACGCACGCGATCGGCGAACGTCCGCTGACGCTGCAGCGCCGCGATCTCCGCGGCCACGATCGGCATGAAGTACGCGTGGAGCTTCGGACTGGCGAGCCGCGGCACGTCGTCGAGCGGCGCGCGCGCGAGCACGATCGCCGTGTCGAGCGCGTCGAACACGACCGGCGCGCGGAGCGTCTCCATCACCTGGCGCGCGTGGCGCGGCGCGGAGTGCGCGAAGCGGATCTCCTCGATCGCGAGATCGCCGCCCATCGCCTGGCGCATCCCGAGCACGAAGTGCGCGACGATCGACTCGTTCGACGCGACCACGCCGGCATCCGGACGGCGCGAACGGGCCCACCGCGCGGTCACGCGCCGTGGGCCGACCTCGATCGACCAGCGCCCGTCGTCGTTGATCACGACGTAGTCCCGCGTCGCGGTGCGCAGCGCGTCGAGCGCGGTGGGCGCGGTCAGGATGGAGAAGCCGAACGGGCCGAGGTCCTCGAGCTGCGTGTGTGTCGCGACGTCCACCGTCAGTCCACGGCCCCGCGCGTGCCCGGCCACGCGGCGCCAGATCGCGTGCAGGCGCTCCACGCTCATCCGACCGTCGTCGCGCGCGCCGAGCACCCCCAGCGAGACCCGTGCGTCGGCGAGGAGCTCGCGCACGTCGATGCCGGCGCTCGCGGCGGTGACCACGATGCGCTCGACGGCGTCGATGCGGATGCTGCCGGTCAACGCTGCGAGGATAGCTAGCGCGTCCGGTCGTGCCCAGGACGGCGTCCGGTCCGGTCCAGCGCGCGCTCGGGCCCGCCGCCATACCCCGCAGATGACCAATCGACTCCTCGTCTCGCTCTGCTCCGTGCTCGCGCTCGCAACGATCCCCGGGTGCGTGGACCCCGCGTCGGTGCAAGTCGGAGATCCGTCGCCGCGCACGGCCGGCGGAGAGACGTCCGACGGCGCGTGCGACGTCGACGCCGACGCACCGCGCGCGGTGCGCACGCTCTCCCTGCCGGTCGCGCAGTACGGCTCGCGCGACGTGCGACGCTCGGGTGCCGTCGTGCAGCTCTTCCCGGGCGGCGCGATCCGGGGCGGCGAGGGGTGCGTCGCGCCCGCGTGCACGCAGGTGACGTCCGACGACGCCGGGACGATCTCGGCCACGCTCGGGATGGGATCGCGGATCGCGTACCGCGTCCTTCCCGACGCGGACGGTGCGTTCGTGCCCACGCTCGCCGTGGGCGTGTCGCTCGCAGGCGAGCGCGAGTCGATCCACGCGATGCCGCGCGCGCTGCTCGACGCGATGCTCGCGCACGCCGCGATCGCACGCGACGGCTCGCGCGGTCACCTCGCCGGCGTCGTCCGTGACTGTCGGGGCGCGCCGATCGCCGGCGCCAGGCTTCGCGTGATCGACGAGGACGGGCGCGAGCTCCCGGCCCGTGACGCGCCGGTCCTCGTCTCCGATCCGAGCACGCCCGCGTTGCTCACCGCAGGTGGAGACGCGACGACCGGCTCGGGACGATTCGCGATCGTGAACCTCGAGCCCGCGCGCACGCTCCGCATCGAGGCGTGGACGTCGAGCGCTTCGGGTGCGCGCCGCGTCGCGTGCCGGGCGGCCCCCGTCGAGCGGGACGCGCTCACCATCGTGTCGCTCCGCGGCTGCGAGGACGGTCGATGAGAGAGAGCTCGATCGTCCTCGCGATCGCCGTGCTCGCGTCGGTCTCCGGCTGCGCGATCGTGCCGGCGTACCAGCGCGGCGCGTTCGTCGCGCCGGCGATGGACCCGATGTCGCGCTCGCTCGCGACACGATCGCTTCGCCGCCTCCACACATCGCGTGAGAGCGCCTCCGGTGGAGACGGTCTCAGCGCCGGTGGCGGCTGTGCCTGTGGCAACTGACGCCCGCGCCTGTGCGCTCCTCGCGCTCGCGGTCCTGTCGATCCCGGCGCGCGCGTCGTCGCAGGACCGGCCGCCGGAGCCGGACACGGACGATGACGCGCTCCCGGCCGAGCTGACCTCGCTCGAGGTCGAGCGCTTCGAAGCGCGGTTCGCAGCGTTCGTCCAGCGCGGGCGAGGATGGCAGTCCCAGGCGAGCCCCGATGCACGCGCGCGCGGCAGCGAGGCGCTCGAGGTGTACCAGCCGATCCTCTTCACGCGCCTCCGCGAGGGCCGCGACACCACGCACGAGATCACGATCCCGGTCGACGTCGTGTCCGCCGCGTCCCCCGACGCGCTCGACGCGGTGTCGACCGCGTCGCTGGTGAACGAGTCCGCGATGCTCGACGTGCGACATCGCTTCGCGCTCGACGCCGACACGAGGGTCGCGCTGCACTGGGGCGGGAGCATCGAGGAAGCGCTGCGATCGGGCACGCTCGGTCTCTCGATCGCGCGCGAGCTCGCGGACGACAACGCCGTCCTCGTCGTCTCGGCTGACGTGATCGGCGATCACCTCGACCGCATCCGCCCGAACGGATCGACGCCCGACACCTCGCTGCGCATCGCCGCGACGCTCAACGTCGCGCTCTCGCAGCTCCTCTCGCCGACCACGATCGCGGAGCTCTCCGCGGGCGCGACCTTCCAGGCGGGCGAGCTCGCGACCACCTGGAACTCGATTCCGACCGCGACCGGCGCACGCATCGGCGATCGCCTCCCCGAGTCGCGCGCACGCTACGCGCTCCGCGCGCTGCTGCGGCAAGCCGTGCCGGAGACTCGGACGTTCGGCGAGGTGAGCTATCGCTTCTACGCCGACGACTTCGGCGTGGTGTCGCACACCGCCGAGCTCGCTCTCACCCAGGATCTCGTGCCCGAGACGCTCTGGCTCCGCGCGAGCGGGCGCGTGCACGCGCAGGACGCGCCGTGGCTCTGGACCGCGCTCGCGCCCGACGATCCGCCGGCGTTCCGCACCGCCGACTCCGATCTCGCCGAGCTCGTCTCGCTCGAGGTCGGCGCCTCTCTCCGATGGACGTACGATCGCGGCGAGACCGGCGGTGCTGCGCGCGCGAGCTGGATCGAGCTCGAGGTCGATCACTACACGCGCACGAACGATCTCGCGGTCACCGTGATCGCGCTCGGCTGGGGGCAGGCGTTCTGATCGATCGCGGTGCTGCGATCGATCAGGACCCGCTGCGCTTCGAGCCGGACGCGGCATGACGAGGTAGTCTCTCTCGCCATGGACGACGTCCTTCACGCGTTCCAAGAGGGCGGCTGGCCCATGTACCTCGTGCTCCTCTGCACGATGGCGACCCATCCGCTCGCGCTCGGCATCGCGATCACCGCGTTCGCCAGCAAGCGCAAGGGGATGGTGATCGGGCTCGCCGCAGCGTCGCTGGTCTTCGCGCTCTCGACCGCGTGCGTCGGCGCCGGCGGATACCTCTGGGGCATGCAGCAGGTGAACGAGGCGGTCGCGTACGCCGACCCGGAGTACGTCGAGATGATGCGGGCCCAAGGCCAGCGCGAGGCGAGCTGGAATTGGATCTGCGGCGCGATCGGCGCCGCGCTACCGGCGCTGCTCTCGCTGATCGCGCTCGTGCGCGGCGTCACGATGCGCGCCGACGAGCGCCCGAGCGCGCGCGGCTGAGCCGACAGGAGTGCTCGCCCCGGAGGGCGCGCACGGGAGCGCGCCCGGCGCGCGGAGGGAAGCGCCCGGAGTGGGCGAGCCGATTTTTAGACAGCCTCTGAGCCGACAGGAGTGCTCGCCCCGGAGGGCGCGCACGGGAGCGCGCCCGGCGCGCGGACGGAAGCGCCCGGAGCGGGCGAGCCGATTGTTAGACAGGCTCTGGCTGAGCCGGTCGCGCTGCACGGAGTCATGCACCCTCGTCGCATACCGAACACCGGTGCTCGTACGCCTGCCCGACCTCGGCGCAGCGAGCAGCGCGCAGCGCGCTGGTCGCTGGCATCGCCTGCGTGGGCGATGTATGTGATGTATATGATGGTCCGCAAGCAGCTGTACCTCGAAGCGCGGCAGAATCGCGCGCTCAAGCGGCGGGCCAAGCAGCTCGGCGTATCGGAGGCCGACGTGGTCCGCGCAGCGCTCGACGCAGCCCTCCGCGAGCCGGGCGCCACGAGCCCGGCGCTCCGGACCGCTCGGGCTTCGGCACTGCGATCGCTGCTCGACGGCGCCCGCGAGGTCGCGGCCGCGCATCGCACCAGCGGACGACGCTACGAGCGCGACGAGCTGTACGAGGAGCGCGAGCGCCGCTGGACGGGTCGGAAGAGGTGAGCACGCCGTATCTCCTCGACACGAACGTCCTCGTCTACGCGTACGACGGCGCCGATCGCACGAAGCACCTACGTGCCTTGGACGTCTTGGGGCACCTCGGTGGCGCCGGTCGCGCGAGCATTCCCGCGCAGGCGCTGGCCGAGCTCTCGAGCGTCGCTCTGCGCAAGCTGAGGCCTCCGCTCGAGCCGGCGCACGTGTACCGGATCGTCGAGGAGATCGAGGCCGCGTTCTCGATCGTGCCGCTCACCCCGGCCGTCGTGCTGGAGGCGCTCCGTGGTGTGCGCGATCACGCGATGTCGTACTACGACGCTCAGATCTGGGCGGCCGCGAAGCTCGCGCAGATTCCGGTCGTCCTCTCGGAGGACTTCGCGACCGGATCGATGGTCGAGGGAGTGACGTTCCTGGACCCCTTCGCGTCCGACCTCGACGTGCTCGGCCTCTGAAGCTCGGCGACGCACGTCAGTGAGGACGCGCGGCGCGGCCGGAGCGTCGACGGCGAGGCGCCACGCGCACCGAGCATCACATCACCGAGAGGAGTCGCGCGATCACCACGGGCGACCGGCTCGGCCGGAGCGCAGCGTGATCGCATACGGCAACACGTCGGCGACCCCGATCCCGATCACGGCCTCGCTCTCGCGCACCACGATCGGAGGACCGTACGCACTGGGCGCGCCCGCAGCGCGGAGCGCGCGCAGCGACAGGACGTCTGCATCGTCGTCGACCCGCACGCGCGCATCACCGAGGGTGCCCTCGGGGAAGAGAACGGTGGTGCCCGTCCACTCGGTGGGCGTTCCGATCGTCGCGCCCTCGATTCGCTGCGCGACGACGTCGACCGGACCGTCGACCTCGACCCCTCGCTCCCACAGCGTCGCGAGCCAGGCGCGCGACCTCTCCATCGCGGGCTCGACGGCCTCCGCGCCCATGCACGTCGCCTCGCAGGTCGCCTCGTACGAGCCGCGCTGCAGCGTGACGATCGACGAGTCCGCGCTCATCTCGTAGCCACCGCGCAGTCCGTCGTAGCTCGCGAACGGAAGCGTGAGCAGTGTGTCGTTCAGCTCCGCGAGAGTGTCCGCGTCGAGCTCGCCGTGCCGCAGCACACCAGGCACTCCGACCACCGACGGCTCGCCGTACGCGACGTACGCGTGATAGCCGCAGGCTCCGTCGATCGCGAGCAAGAACGCGCCGTGCGGAAGGTACGCGGAGAGGAACGCGTCCGACTCGTGGAAGAGGAACACGACCTCTCCGGCGCGGTCCGGATCGCAGACGAGCGGCGCGTGTGCCGGCGCGGCGCTCGACATCGAGCACGCGGAGACGAACAGCACGAGCGGGAGGAGCCTCATGCTCGTCAGACTATTCGCGGCCACGGCGAGGCGCCACGAGGCCCGCGGACACCGTCGAGCAACCATGAGAGCGGGCGGTGCCGGAACGGCGTACCCATTCGCCGGATGATCTACGCGAGCCGTTCGCGACCCACCACACCGCGCCGGGCGCGCCTCACGAGCGCGATTCCGAGCACGCTCGGTGCGCGCCCTCGGTGCTGCCGCGAAGAGCAGGGGTGGCCGGTGGCGCATCGACGTGGCAGCGCTTCAGCGTGCGAGCAGACCGATGGCTGTCCCTGCGAGCGCTGATTCACACGCTGGTCGTTGCCGGCGTCGGGATCGGCGGCGTCCTCGTTGCGCTCCTCGCACCAACGGAGGCGATCGATCTGCTCCGGACCACGCTCATCGGACAGCCGGGTCACGCGGACACGAGCCTCGCGCAGCGGATCACGGCCCTCGCGGGCGCGCTCCTCGGTGCGGTCGCGATCTCGAGGCAGCCGCCGGTCGAGTATCGGGGTGTGGTGCCGCGGCCCGCTCGCGGTCGTCTGGCGATCGCAGCGCTGGCCTTTTCATTGCTCATCGCGCTGAACATCGTGTTCGTCGGCGCGTGGTTCGGCGCATGGTCCCCACCACCGATCGACACGGGCGTATGGATCGTACTGGCGGTGATTCTCCTGGTCGGCGGACTTGCGATCGCCTCTGATCCTCGCGCGCGACATGGCCCCACGGGCGGCGTTCGCGCGCTGATCATTCCCGCGGGAGGCGGCGCGGCCTACGGATGCTTCTCGGCGCTCTGGCACTGTTGCCCGCCGGTCTGGGGGCAGTCTGCACTCGGGGCGATCGATCTGAACCTCTGGTTCCTTGCGTTGGCTGTCGCGGCCGGTGCGATCGGATGGCTCGGCGCGGGTTTCGCGTTCGGGCGTGGCGAGATCGGCGGGGCCGTGCTCTTCGCGCTCGTCTATCCGTGGCACACGCCGCTCTTTTTCGTGCAGTGCTTGCTCGCAGGTCTCGTCGCGACCCAGATCGCGCGCATCTTCCAGACGCCCCTCGCGCCCGCGGCGTTCCTCGGGGCCGCGTACCTGACGCACACGACCCTCCCGTTCTTCGGGTGGTGGGGCGCAGCGCTCGCCGCCATCGCGCTGGCGATCGTTTCCTTCGCGCAGCTCCCCGTTCGAAATGCCAGGAGTCGTGCAGCTCGAGGCGATCGACGGGAGCCGTAGAGCTCGTCGGGAGACCACGTGCGCGCTGCGCCCGGTGCATGAACATCGTCGGCCTCCCGCTTCACTCGCGAGCCACTCGCCCGCCTCGCATCTGCGGCGACGACTGGCGAGCCGCTGATCGTGACGAAGCGCGGCAAACCGCTCGCGCGCGTGATCCCGAGCGGAGTGACGGCGACGTACCCGCAGGACACGCTGGCTGGCACGGTCGAGATCCTGGGCGACGCGCTCGCGCCTGCGGTCGCTCCGGGCGACTGGAACGCGATGCGAGGCGTTCTGCTCACGCAAGAAGACGCACCGAGAGCGCGGAAGTCGCGCCGTCGCTGAGATGATCGCGCTGCTCGACACGCACGTCGTGCTCTGGTGGTTCGAGCAGCCGAAGCGACTGTCTGCCGCGCAGCGTCGGATGCTCGCCAAGGCCAGCGACACCCGCGCGCTCGCCGTCTCGGACGCGAGCCGGATCATCGTCGCGACCGCGCGCGTGCTCGGCATCCCGCTCGTCACGAGCGACACGAGAATCATCGACTCGAAGCTCGTCCCGACGATCCGGTGAGAGAGCCGCGGTGCTCGAGATCCGTGATCGCGAAGCAACCCCGATGGCGGGCGGATCTCACCACCAGACCTCGATCCGCAGGCCGGCGGGCAGCGTGTCGGGCTCGGTCGCAGCTCCGGGCAGCCAGCGCCGCAGGCCTTCGGTCGTCTGGACGTAGAGCGATCCGTCGCGCGTGAAACGGGCGGCTGCGCGGCCGGGTCCGGAGCCGAGGAGCGCGACGGCGCCCGACCGCAGGTCGGCGCGCTCGACGACGAACGTGTAGGAGGCGCAGTGCGGAGCGTCCTCCTCTGCACAGCTGTGGTAGGTCGTCGTGGCCACGACCGCGACGGAGCCGTCCGGCGACACGTCGATCGTCGATCTCTCGTCAGGAGCGTGCCCGAGGTCGACCGTTCCCGCCGGGTGGTGGAGGACGCGGCCCCGGATCCGTAATCCCTCGGGACGCGCGAGCTCGACGACGACGCCGTCGGCCCCCGGCCGAAGCGTCGCGCGACGAGCCGACGGCGACGCTCCGGCGCTCCCGCCCGATGCGGCGCCCGCCTCGGGTCGGACGTGGTGCCACTCCTGGTCGTCGTCCTGGAAGCGCGCTCCCTCGCTCGTCAGCTCGACGCGGATGCCGCCTGCCTCGCTGACGATGGTCCGGCTCACGAGCTGCTCCCCGCGCGGCGTGAGCGCGAAGAGCGAGACCGTCGCGCGGCAGCCGGGCCCGCAGTACCCATAGAGGTAGCTCGGCTCCCCGCGAACCACCGCGCCGATGCTCAACACGAGCGTGCGCCGGCGCTCGACGTCGACCAGCGCGCCCACCGTTCCGATCCGGAACGGCGCGATCGGCACGAAGCGGCGCCACGACGGCACCCAGAGGACGGGACGCGTAGCCTCGCCGTTCGGCCGTGCCTCGTCGCGGTGTGAGTCGCCGACACGACGCATGAGCAGCGGGTGCCCTTGCTCGATCGCGACCGCGAACGCGCGCTCGATCTCCGCGATTCGCGCTCGCAGCGACGCGCCTTCGGGCGACGCGCGGAGCGACGCGAGCTCGGGCTCGGTGTCCACGCGCGCGAGGAAGCGCACCGGGTCGCGCTCGAGGACCGCAGCGATCTCCCGCGCCGCCCCCACGAAGTCGCCGAGCGACGAGAGCGAACGCGCGAGGTCGAAGCGGGCCGCGTCGAACGTGGGCTCCACGCGGAGCGCTTCCTCGAACCCCGCACGCGCGCCGGCGGCGTCGTCGGCCTCGAGCCGAAGCTCTGGGACCTCGATGACCCTCTGGCGGGCGTCGGGGTCGCCTGGAAGCTTGCCTGGGCGGTCGCCAAAGAGATCGAAGACCCGGACGGTAGAAGGCACATCGGCAGGCTCCTGGACCTCGTCTCCATAGGGACGGTAGTGGACATAGCGCCGCTCGTCGGGGACAACCGGGCGCTGGCAATGATGGGCCTGAGGCACATCAACCGGGGGCTCTCGGGGGGTACCGCCAGGACGGGCATCCAGGCGCTCGACAAGGTGGCGGGGGTGCGCGGGGAGCTCGACGAGGAGGACCTCGGGTGGAGGCTCGGGCCGCGGCTCAACTCCATCGGCAGGATCAAGAACCCCCGCCCCGCCCTCGAACTATTGCTCACGCAAGACCCTAAAAAGGCGAACAGGATCGCCTGGGAGCTCAACGGGCTCAACTCCGAGCGCCAGCGCCGCACC
>JALYRN010001048.1 GCA_030855295.1 Myxococcota bacterium
CGCGTACGCCGGGCGCGCGCGGCCGACGTCGCGCCAGGAGAGCTCGTCGATCGCGGCCGACGCGCCGGCGAACGGCTCGAAGACGGGTGCCGGCATCATCCAGCGCATCGCGCATCCGCTGCATCCACCGCGGCACGAGTCGGTCGTCGACGCGACCAGCGTCAGCGCGGCCAGGCACATCGCGCCGAACAGCGATCCGATCGCCAGCCCCGCTCCCTGGGGGCGTACTTTCCCCGGCTCGCCGCGCGCCATCGCCAGAGGATACGGTGATGTCGTGGCGAGAATTGTGCGTTATGAAGGCGGCCTCATGGCTCCTGCGGACTTCCCGTCCCGGCTCACCGACGACGACCTCCACTGGTTCAACGAGGGCACGCACGCGCGGCTCTACGAGAAGCTCGGCGCGCACGCGGGCGTCGTCGACGGCCGCGAGGGCACCTTCTTCGCGGTGTGGGCGCCGAACGCGGCGTCGGTCGCGCTGGTCGGCGACTTCAACGCGTGGGACGTCGAGGCGCACCCGATGCGCGCGCGCGCGCAGTCGGGCATCTGGGAGACGTTCGCGCCGGGCGTCGGCCGGGGCGCGCTCTACAAGTTCCACGTCCGCTCGCAGCACGCGGGCTATCGCGTCGACAAGGCCGATCCCTTCGGCGTGCTGCACGAGTCAGCGCCGGGCACGGCCTCGATCGTCTGGGACGCGCGTCATCGCTGGGACGACGCGATCTGGATGGCGCAGCGCGCGGAGAAGAACGCGCTCGACGCGCCGATGTCGATCTACGAGCTGCACCTCGCGAGCTGGGCGCGCGTGCCCGAGCAGGACGAGCGTCCGCTCGGCTACCGTGAGCTCGCGACGCGGCTCGCCGACTACGTGATCGAGCAGGGCTACACCCACGTCGAGCTGCTGCCGGTGATGGAGCATCCCTTCGGCGGCTCGTGGGGCTATCAGGTCACGGGCTACTTCGCGCCCTCGCATCGCCACGGCAAGCCCGAGGACTTCGCCTTCCTCGTCGATCACCTGCACCAGCGCGGCATCGGCGTGATCCTCGACTGGGTCCCCGCGCACTTCCCGACCGACGAGCACGGCCTCGGCTACTTCGACGGCACGCACCTCTTCGAGCACGCCGATCCGCGCAAGGGCTTCCACCCCGACTGGCGCTCGTTCATCTTCAACTACGGCCGCCTCGAGGTGCGCTCGTTCCTGCTCTCGAGCGCGATGTTCTGGCTCGAGCGCTTCCACGCCGACGGGCTGCGCGTCGACGGCGTCGCGTCGATGCTCTACCTCGACTACTCGCGCAAGGAAGGCGAGTGGATCCCCAACGAGCACGGCGGCCGCGACAACCACGAGGCGGTCACGTTCCTGCGCACGATGAACGAGCACGTGTACCGCGAGCACCCGGACGTGCAGACGATCGCGGAGGAGTCGACGTCGTGGCCGATGGTGTCGCGGCCGGCCTTCGCCGGCGGGCTCGGCTTCGGGCTCAAGTGGGATCTCGGCTGGATGCACGACACCCTCCAGTATCTCGAGCGCGATCCGGTGCATCGCCGCTTCCACCACAACGAGATCACGTTCCGCTCGCTCTACGCGTGGAGCGAGAGCTTCGTGCTGCCGCTGAGCCACGACGAGGTCGTGCACGGCAAGGGCTCGCTGCTCAACAAGATGCCGGGGGACCGCTGGCAGAAGTTCGCGAACCTGCGGCTGCTCTTCGGGCTGCAGTTCACGAGCCCCGGCAAGAAGCTCCTCTTCATGGGGAACGACTTCGGGCAGTGGCGCGAGTGGGATCACGACACGAGCCTCGACTGGCACCTCGCGGACGAAGCGCCCCATGCCGGCGTGCGGCGGCTGGTCGGGGATCTGAATCGCCTCTACCGGAGCGAGCCGGCGCTCCACCGCTTCGACTGCGATCCGCGCGGGTTCCAGTGGATCGACGGCAGCGATGCCGAGCGCAGCGCGCTCGGGTTCCTGCGGCTCGGCGACGACGGTGAGGCGCCCCTGCTGTGTGCGTTCAACTTCACGCCGGTGGTCCGCTACGCGTATCCGATGGGCGTGCCCGCGGAGGGGCGCTGGCTGGAGATCCTCAACACCGACGCGCCGATCTACGGCGGCAGCGGGGTCGGCAACCTCGGTGGCGTCGAGGCGCTCGAGGGCCCTCGGCACGAGCGACCGTTCTCCATCGAGATCACACTTCCGCCCCTGGCCTGTGTGATCCTGCGCGGCCCGCGTTGACGACGACTCCCTTCCCATGAGCGGTCCCAAGTACATCTGCATCCACGGCCACTTCTACCAGCCGCCGCGGGAGAACCCGTGGCTCGAGGCGGTCGAGCGGCAGGACTCGGCGTGGCCCTTCCACGACTGGAACGAGCGCATCCACGTCGAGTGCTATGGGCCGAACGCGGCGGCGCGCATCCTCGACTCGCAGGGCCGCATCCTGCGCATCGTCAACAACTACTCGTCGATCTCGTTCAACTTCGGGCCGACGCTGCTCTCGTGGATGGAGCAGGCGGAGCCCGAGGTCTACGCGGCGATCGTCGACGCCGATCGGCGCGCGCGCGAGCTGCGCAACGGCGCCGGCTCGGCGCTCGCGCAGGTCTTCGGCCACGTGATCCTTCCGCTCGCGAACGCGCGCGACAAGCGCACCCAGGTGCTCTGGGGCGTGCGCGACTTCGAGCACCGCTTCGGGCGCAAGCCGCGCGGCATGTGGCTGAGCGAGACGGCCGCGGACGTCGAGTCGCTCGAGGCGCTCGCGGAGCAAGGCATCGAGTTCACCGTGCTCGCGCCGGGGCAGGCCGCGCGCGTGCGGCCGCGGCC
>JALYRN010001049.1 GCA_030855295.1 Myxococcota bacterium
TCCGCGCGCGCTGATTGATCGGCTCGCCCGCTCCGGTCGCTTCCGTCCGCGCGCGCGGCGCGCGCTCCCGTACGCGCCCTCCGGGGCGAGCACTCCTGCAGGTTGCGGCGCGCGTTCCCGTGCGCGCCCTCCGGGGCGAGCACTCCTGTCGGGGGCTCAATCCAGCGCGCGGATCGAGAGGAAGTCGAGCTCGCAGTTGCCGGTGCCGTGCTTGAGGATGCTGACGCCGAGCACGCGCCGCACTCGCCAGGGCGAAGGCGTCGCGTCGACCGGGTTCAGCGTCTGGTCGTCGAGCAGCGTCGACCAGGTCTCTTCGGGCACGATCTCCCGGCCGAGCGTCAGGGTGCTCTCGTCTTCGAGCTCGACGGTGGTGCGCAGCTCGAGCGTCGAGAGCGCGTCGCACCGCGCGACCAGACGCGCGCCGATCGCCGACGTGAACACGAACGACGCGAGCGGCTCGGCGGCCTCGCTCCGCACCGAGGTGCCGTCGCCGATCAGCTCGAGGCCGTGATCGCCGGGGAGCGTCTCCACGTACAGCGCGCGGCCGTCCTCGCCGCTGCTCTGCACCCAGCCGCAGGGCGCGCCGTCGCACACCGTCTCGAAGTCCTCGACGTACATCGCTCGGGGATCGCTCGACCGGTTGCAGCCCACGAGCGCCCCGAGCGCTGCGATCGCCGCGCACGCACGCACGCACAGTCCACGTCTCATCGCCGCACCTCGAAGCCGAGCGACAGCGACGGACCGCCGAGCTCGAGATCGCTGCCGTAGCGATCGAGATCGTAGAGCGAGAACCAGTCCCACCCGAATCGCGCCGTGATGCGCACCCCGGGCCCGAGGCGGAACGCGATCACCGCGCTGCCGTGCAAGCGCGGCGCGAGCCCGGTCGCGGCGGCGCCCTGGATCGTGAGCCCGGCCCAGCCGACGCCCAGCCCGAGCACCGCGCCGATGTCGACGATGCGTCCGAGGTACGCGCGCAGGTGCGCGATCGCCATCACGTCGATCGCGCCGGCGACCGCCGGCGACGTGTCGTTGCTGCCCCAGCCTCGCCCGCGCCCGCCGAGCCGACCGCCGACGTAGAGCCACTCGGTCACGCGCCCCAGGAAGCTGACGTCGCCGAGCACGATCAGCGGCGAGTCGCCGTAGCGATGCGCGGTGAGCGCGCTGTCGAGCGAGCTGTCGAGCGCCGCGCCCACGCCGATCGACAGCTGGAACACGCCGGGCATGTGCGGCTCGGTGGGATCGAAATTGCGCTCGCGCTCGCGCCGCGCCTCCTCCGGCGAGAGCTCTCGGCGCGGCACCAGGATCGCAGGCCCCGAGTCGGCGCCGTCGGGCAGCTCCTCCGCCGCGGCGACATCGGTCGGGACCGGCGCCTGACCCTCGGCCTCGACCTCCGCCTCGGCGGCTGTCTCGACCTCCGCCTCGGCCGGCGCGTCCTGCGCGCGCGCTGGACCTGTCAGCATCGCGATCACCGCGACGATCGCACCGAACCGAAGGGCCCCCTGCACGCGCCGCATCCTAGCAGAGCCCGCCGAATCGGCGCGTCGTGACTCGCCCGAGGATCGTTCACTAGGATCATGGGCATGGCGTCGCGCACCGAGCTCGAGGCGACGATCGACCGCTTCGTCGACGAGCAGCGCGCGCAGTGCCTCTGGTTCCTCCGCGCCGACTGGTATCCGTCGAACGACGAGGAGCGCCGGCGCGTCCTCGAGCAGATCCAGCGTCACGCCGATCGCGCGACGTTCGTGCGCGCAGCCGAGCTGAAGAGATGGCTCTCACCGAGATCCAGCGACACGTCTGCCGCGCGGTCTGCGTGATCAGGGTACGAGGGCGCCCGACAGCGCGGCGAGCAGCGCGTCGTTCTCGGGCTCGGTGCCGATCGTGATCCGGACATGCTCGGCGAGCCGGGGATGCCCTGCGAACGAGCGCACCTGGATGCCCGCCGCGTGCAGCCGCGCCGCGAGCGCCGGCGCGCCCGCGCCGCCGACGTGGACCAGCACGAAATTCGCGTCGGTGGGGCAGGGCGTGAGGCCCGGCATCGCGGCGAGCCTCGGGATCAGTCGCGCGCGCGCGCGCAGGATCGCGTCGATCTGATCGCGAACGGTCGGCATCAGCTCGCGCAGCATCAGCGTCGCGATCTGCTGCGAGGGCTGCGGCATGTTGTATGGCAGCCGGATCTTCTCGAGCTCGTGCGCCAGCCACGGCCGAGCGCGCACCCAGCCGACGCGCAGCGCGGCCATGCCGATCTTCGACAGCGTGCCGAGCACCGCCACGTTCTCGTGCTCGCCATAGAGCGCGTGCGAGCACGAGCCCTTCGACGCGAATTCGACGTACGCGTCGTCGATCACCACCAGCGCGTCGGGCGCCGCGCGGACGATCGACCGGAGCGCGCCCTCCTCGAAGCCGTTGCCGGTCGGGTTGTTCGGGCTCGGAAGGAACACGAGGTGCGGCCGGTGCGCCTCGATCGCGCGCTCGAACGCCGCCACGTCGATCCCGAACGACCCATCGAGCGGCACCTTCACCGCATCGAGCCCGCGCCCGCGCCCGATGATCCCGTACATCGAGAAGCTCGGATCGGGATGCAGCACGATCGCGCGCTCGCGCCCGGCGCGCGGCCGCGCGAACGCGGTCTCGAGGATCGCGATCAGCTCGTCGGAGCCGACCCCGATCACCAGCTCGTCCGGCTGCGCGCCGGTGTACTCCGCGAGCGCAGCGCGCAGCGCGCTCGCGCGCGGATCGGGATAGCGATGCAGCGGGATCGCCGCGAGCTCCGACGCGATGCGCGCGCGCGCCGCGTCCGGC
>JALYRN010000202.1 GCA_030855295.1 Myxococcota bacterium
TGCCCGTTCTCGCGTCGCGCCTCGGCGCGCGGGGTCGCCGGCGACGCGGCGACGGGCGCTGCGACGACCGG
Source organism: Myxococcota bacterium (assembly GCA_030855295.1). Taxonomy (GTDB): domain Bacteria; phylum Myxococcota_A; class Polyangia; order Polyangiales; family Sandaracinaceae; genus Sandaracinus. Next base: position 72 of record JALYRN010000202.1, read on the forward strand.
CTCCGGAGGAGCCGCCGCCGTGCGACGCCGCACGACCGTCGGACGGATCCGCTCCTCGACGGTGTTCTGCGCCTTGTCCTTCTCGAGGGCGCGCTTGACGCGATCGACCTCGGCCGGCTCCAGCGCGCTCATGTGGTTCCGCACCGGGATCCCCAGCGCGGCAAACCGGTTCATCAGCTCGCGATTGTCCATCCCGAGCTCACGCGCGACTTCGTAGACCCGCACCTTCGTGGCCGTCGTCATTCCGCCTCCGACACCCGAGCAGACGCCCCGCCGTGGCCCCGCTCGCCCTGACCCGCCGCCGCACTGATCGCAGGCGACGCACTGTTTCCAGGCGAAGAGCCATCGGGCGAAGAGCCCTCAGGCGACTTCAGCTCGGCCGCATGCGCTGCACAGCGCACCACCTCGTCCGCGATCGCGCGGTCGAGCACTCCGAGCACACCCACTTCATCTCGGCCGAAGAGGCGACCGAGCGAACTCTTGCTTCCCAACACCGTGCAGCGTCTCCCGAGCCGCGCGGCGTTCGCCTGCAGCTCCTCCCGACGACCTTCCGCATCCGCGGCGACGATCAGCGCCTCGACCGGCGAGCTCTCCGGCGACCCGGCGACCTGCGCCCCGGGCGCAGGAGAACGCAACGCAGCGCGGACGGCGTCGGTCCCGATCGCGAGCCGACGACGGCGCGCGGCCGCGATCAGCAAGCTCTCGGCGCGCCTTTCATAGTGCGCGGCCGCGGCTTCGCACAGTGCCCCAGCGTCGATCGCGACGCCGCGCTTCAGCGCCCGCGCGAAGCCGCCCTTCTTGGCCGCGAGCTCCACGCATGCGCGGGTGGGATGCACCGACACGCCGCGACCGCCGAGCTTCCGCTGCGGATCGGGCGCGAGATACGGCGCGTCGGGGGCGATCGCGAGCCGCATCAGCTCGTCACGCGGCACCGTGCGACGGCAACCCACGCAGAGCCGCTCCGAGACCTCACGCTCGGACGGCGCGCGCTCGGACGGCGCGCGCTCGGGCGACACACCCTCCGACGGAAGCGAGACGGACCGCGGCGCCGCAGAGGTCGACTGCTCGACCTCCGTGCGCTCCGCGCGCTTCCCGCGCCGCCTCCGTTCGTCCGCCATCACGAGCACGTCCGGTCAGCCCTCCTGGACCTCGGTCGGAGCGCTGGGAGGGGCTTCGCCTTCTTCGCCCTCGGCCGGCCCGAGGAGCCGCGCTGCGGCGCGCTCGCGCTGCGCACGTCGGATCCGCTCGAGATCGTCCTCCGAGAAGCGAGCGACGCCCTCCTTGATCTCACGCGCCCGGTGATTTCCGAGCCCCGTCTTGATCGCGAGGCGGTCGACGTCGGTCTCGCGCTGCACGTCGCCCACGCCCTTGTAGCCACCGCGCTCGAGCGCATCGGCCACGCGATCGCTGACGCTCGCCACGAGCAGCAGGATCTCGCGCTCGGTCAGCGGCTCGCCGCGCTCGACCGCCTCGTCGATGCGGCGCTTGCGGTAGTCGTCGGCGGCGGCGAGCGCCTCCACCTTGATCGCAGCGGCGCGCTGCGGCGTTCCGATGCCCTCGATCGTCGCGAGCTCCTGGTCGGGCGACTCGAGGATCTCGTCGAGCGAGCGGAAGCCCGCGCGGTAGAGCGCCTTCGAGACGTTCTCGTCGACGCTCGAGATCATCGAGAGCGCGTCCATCGCCTGATCCTCGATCTGGCGGAAGCGCGTGTCGCTGATGATGTCGAGCTTCCAGCCCGTCAGCTGCGACGCGAGCCGCACGTTCTGGCCGCGCCGTCCGATCGCGAGCGAGAGCTTCGCGTCCGGCACCACGAGCTCCATCGAGCTCGCGCCCTCGTCGATGATGACGCGCGACACCTCGGCGGGCGCGATCGCGTTGCACACGAAGCGCGCGGGATCGCGGTCGAACGGGACGATGTCGATCTTCTCGCCGCGGAGCTCCTGCACGACGGCCTGCACGCGCGAGCCCTTCATGCCGACGCACGCGCCCACCGGATCGACGTCGTTGTCGCGGCTGGTCACCGCGATCTTCGAGCGCGCGCCGGGCTCACGGGCCGCCGCGACGATCTTGACGATGCCCTCGTAGATCTCGGGCACCTCCATCTCGAAGAGCTTCACGAGCAGCCCGACGTCGGTGCGCGACAGGATGATCTGCGGGCCGCGGGCCTCGCGATCGATGTCCTTGAGGAGCGCGACGATGCGGTCGCCGGGGCGGTAGCTCTCGCGCGGCGTCTGCTCGCGCGCGGGCAGGATCGCCTCGGTGCGCCCGAGATCGACGATGATGTTCGAGCCGCGCTCGAAGCGCCGGACGATGCCGGTGATCAGCTCGCCGCGGCGGTCCTTGAACTCGTTGAAGATCAGCTCGCGCTCGGCGTCGCGGACGCGCTGGATGATCACCTGCTTCGCGGTCTGCGCCGCGATGCGGCCGAAGCCGCGGCGATGCTGCTGCATCTGCAGGAGGTCGCCGAACTCCTTGTCCTGCTGGCGCGCCTTGTCGGTGTCCTCCGGCAGGTAGAAGATCTGGAAGCCGAGCTCCTCACCGATCTCTGCCTCGAGGCCGTGCCGGCGCGCATCCTCGACGGAGATCTGGCGCTCTTCGTCGCCGACGTCGTCGACGACCGTCATGTACTGGAAGAGGTCGACGTTGCCGGTCTCGGCGTTGTAACGAGCCTCGAGCTCGCGATTCATGCCGAACGTCCGCTTGGCGGCCGTGAGAATCGCCTGCTCCATCGTCTCGGTGAGGACCTGGGGATCGATCCCCTTCTCCTTGCTCACCTGCTCGATGATCTGCTGCAGCGAGAAGCCTCCGCTCTGCATCGATCCCACCTCTTCCCAGAACTCTCGTGCGCCGGCGCTGACCCCTCCAGGGATCAGCGACCAGAGCGCGTGAACTTGTAGACGACGTTCGCCTTGACGATCTCGTCGAAGGGCACCTCGAACGTCCGCGATCCTTCCTCGATCCTCACCACGTCTCCGTCCAGCCCCCGGAGCACGCCCTGCACCTTGCGGCGCGGCGGCGCGCCCGGGTCCTCCGTCGCGTCCTCGAGCGGAGCGCGCGTCTGCACCTTCACGTCGTGCCCGGCGAAGCGCTCGAAGTCGCGACGCTTCACGAGCGGACGGTCGAGCCCCGGCGAGCTCACCTCGAGGCGATACCGTCCACCCGGCACCGCACGCTCGTGCACGTCGAGCGCGGTCGAGAGATCGCGGCTGACGTGCTGGCAGTCCTCGACCGACACGCCACTCGCCGGCACCGCCGGCTCACCGCCGGCGAGCGCACCGCCCGGGAGCGCACCGCCCGGGAGCGCACCGCCCGGGAGCGCACCGCCCGGGAGCGGAGGCGCGGTCTCGGCCGGACGCTCGCGATCGATCAGCACGCGCAGCACGGGACCGCCGCGATCCATCGACCACTGCACGTCGACGAGCTCGACGCCGTGGGCACGACAGACCGGCTCCGCGATCTCGGAGATCGCGGACCTGTCGAACGTGCTGCTGTCGTTGCGGGTCGCCACTCGTCTCGTCGTCAGTCTGCGTCGCGTCGCGTTCGAACCACACGTTGCCTTCGAACCACACACCGGGTCGGTGAGCCGTCTCCGGCCCCCCGAGCGCCTCGTCGCCTCGTGGGCGCCAGCTCGATGTTTCTTGGAGGAATCCCAGGGGGACTCGAGCCAGGAACAAGGAGAGCAGCCAACGAAAAAGGCGGACCAGAAGGCCCACCTCGGCAACGACACCCTGCGGGGATCGGCTAGGTACCATGAGGGTGGACCCCGAGCAAGCGCGGGGCCGAATGCGCTGCGACGGCTTGCTCCGAGGCGGGCTCGCGGCTAGTGTCGGCCCCCTTTTCCGGAGGCTCCCCCATGGCCCGTGTCACCGTCGAAGACTGCCTCCAGCAGGAGGACAACCGCTTCGCGCTCGTCCTCCTCGCGTCGCAGCGTGCGCGTCAGATCATGAAGGGCGCGCCCGCGCTCGTGCAGAGCAAGAACCGCCCGGCGGTCACCGCGCTGCGTGAGATCGCGTCGGAGCGCGTCCACTGGAACCGCCCGGTGGAGGACGTCGTCAACGAGTTCATCGCCGAGCGCAAGGCCGCCGAGATCATCCGCCAGGGCTGATTGCTGGCGGGGGCCCCCGTCCGATCGCGGCGAACGAATCGGCGATCGCGTCTCGTCGGCCCCGGCTTCGTCCAGCGGTGACGTCGTGCTCCCGCGTGCTTCCGCGCTCACGAGCGGCCTCTCGTCGGCTGCTCGCGCGTTCGTCAGCCGCCGGTGCGCTCGATCTTCTCGCGTGATCCGAGGCGATAGAATCGGCGCAGCTCGCGCGTGAGCGCGCCGATGTCGCCGCGCGAGACGAGCTCGTCCTCCAGCTCGCGCGCGTAGCGAGCGCCGAGGCGCAGCGCGGCGCGGTAGCGATCACCGCGCTCCGTGCCAGCGGCATCGAGGAAGCGCGCGCGTCCGAACAGGCGATCGCGCAGCTTGCGGCTGCGATCCCGCAGCGCGATCGCGCCGACGCCGCGTCCCGCGAGCAGGCGTGGATCGTCGATGCCGTGGAACGGCGCGAGGAGCCCGAGCGCCCATTTGTCGATCTCGGCCTGCAGCTCGAGCTCGAGCTCGCTGACCTCTTCCTCGTGGTCGGCGCGGAACGCGAGATAGACGAAGTGGCTCACGCCCTCGGCCGCGAGACAGCACGCGCGGAACCGCTGCGCGTCGTCGAGCCAGCCGTCGCCTCGCTGGGGCTCGCGCGCGGATGGCTCGACGAACAGTGCGACCCGCGCGCCGTCTTGCTGCTGCACCACGAAGAGCACCTCGCCCCGCGCGGCCGCATCGTCGCCACCGAGCGCGCGCGCGGTGTCCGCGTCGCACAGGAAGTCGTCGACCCGGACGTCGAGCTCGACGTCGTAGAGCTCGCCGAGGCGCCGCTGAACCGTCGCGAGCGCCATCAGTGCAGCGTGGGCTTGCCGTCGGGGCCGGGAGGCGCGCCGTTCGAGGGATGGACGCCCTCGGCGCTGAGGCGCTCGGCGAGCCGCGGCGAGCCGGTGCGCCGCCACTTGTCGTAGAGCTTCACGATGTCCTGGGGCGTGCGCATCGTCGTGCTCTCGCGGACCTCGTCGAGCACCTGCGCGAAGGGCACGAACTTGCGCGCGAGCTCCCGGTACACGGCCACGCGCGGCGCCTCGCGCGCGCTCTGCAGCGCGAGCACGCCCGCGCTCTCGTAGGCGCCGCCGCCCATCGTGTGCACATAGCCGGCGCTGAGGCCGCGGCCCTCGATGTGATCCGAGAAGAAGCCGCTCAGGCACAGCGCCTCGTCGCCGAGCGCGCGGTAGATGCGGAGCCGCTCGAGGCCGTCGTCGGCGTCACGCGCATCGGCGAGCTGCAGCGCGAGAGGGCGTTGCCCCGGCGTCCGGCGCCGGCCGATGCCGAGCGCGCTCAGCAGCTCGACCAGGTATGCGCGCGTGCTCTCCGCGGCGTCGACCCGCTTCCGCTCCAGAGCGGTCTCGAGCTGCTCGCGGAACCAGAACCTCAAGTCGGCGAACGTTTCGATCACGACGCACCTCCGAGCCTTCGCTCCTCCATGAAGCTACCCGTTAGCGTCGGCTCGGCGAAGAATTCCTCAAGGCTTCCGAGATGTTCAACGGCGCTCAGGAAAACGGCTGTCGGCACCCGACGACGTCGAGTGCCAGCCCGCGCCCTGATCCCGGGACGATCGCCCAAGGGCATGACTTTGCTGGTGATTCAGGCGATTTCGAAAAAGGCGGACAGGCCCTCTTGACCCTGCGGAAGCGCGGCCTAGATTGCCGCCCGTTGTCAGCACTCGCCGGGTGCGAGTGCTAACGAAGTGTTTCCAGTACCCCTAGGAGGGCTCAGAGATGGCGATTCGTCCCCTGCACGACCGTGTGCTCGTCCAGCGCGTCAAGGAAGAAGAGAAGACGAAGGGCGGGATCATCATCCCGGACACCGCGAAGGAGAAGCCCGTCGAGGGCAAGGTCATCGCGGTGGGCAACGGCAAGGTCGCCGAGGACGGCTCGGTGCGGAAGCTCGAGGTCAAGGCCGGCGACCGCATCCTCTTCGGCAAGTACAGCGGCACCGAGGTGAAGATCGACGGGGAGGAGCATCTCATCCTCCGCGAAGACGACATCCTCGGCATCGTCGAGTGATTCCCTTTTCATCCTGCTGATTTACGGAGAACGAAGAACATGGCTGCCAAGGAAATCCTCTACGATACGACCGGTCGCGACCGGATCCTCGCGGGCGTCAACACGCTCGCCAACGCGGTGAAGGTCACGCTCGGCCCCAAGGGGCGCAACGTCGTGATCGAGAAGAGCTTCGGCGCGCCGACGGTCACCAAGGACGGCGTCACCGTCGCCAAGGAGATCGAGCTCGCGGACAAGTTCGAGAACATGGGCGCGCAGATGGTGCGCGAGGTCGCCAGCAAGACGTCGGACGTCGCCGGTGACGGCACCACGACCGCGACCGTGCTCGCGCAGGCGATCTACCGCGAGGGCTCGAAGATGGTGGCCGCGGGCCACAATCCGATGGAGCTCAAGCGCGGCATCGAGAAGGCCGTCCACGCGATCACCGAGGAGCTGAAGAAGCTCTCGAAGCCGACCAAGGATCCGAAGGAGATCGCGCAGGTCGGGACGATCTCGGCGAACGGCGACGAGACGATCGGCAAGACCCTCGCCGAGGCGATGGAGCGCGTCGGTCAGGAAGGCGTGATCACGGTCGAGGAGGCCAAGGGCCTCGAGACCACGCTCGACTTCGTCGAGGGCATGCAGTTCGACCGCGGCTACCTGTCGCCGTACTTCGTGACGGATCCGGAGCGCATGGAGGCGATCCTCGAGGATTGCTACATGCTGATCTCCGAGAAGAAGATCTCGAACATGAAGGACCTCCTCCCGGTCCTCGAGGCGATCGCGCGGCAGCAGAAGCCGCTCCTGATCATCGCCGAGGACATCGAGGGCGAGGCGCTCGCGACGCTCGTCGTGAACAAGCTCCGTGGCACGCTGCACGTCGCCGCCGTCAAGGCGCCGGGCTTCGGCGATCGCCGCAAGGAGATGCTCAAGGACATCGCGGTCCTCACGGGCGGCCAGGTCATCAGCGAGGAGCTGGGCCTGAAGCTCGAGAACGTGACCCTGACCGACCTCGGCCGCGCCAAGCGCGTCAAGATCGACAAGGAGAACACCACGATCGTCGACGGCGCCGGCGACAAGAAGGACATCAACGGCCGCGTCGAGACGATCAAGAAGCAGATCGAGGACACGACCAGCGACTACGACAAGGAGAAGCTCCAGGAGCGTCTCGCGAAGCTCGCGGGCGGCGTCGCGGTCGTCAAGGTCGGCGCGGCGACCGAGGTCGAGATGAAGGAGAAGAAGGCGCGCGTCGAGGACGCGCTCCACGCCACGCGCGCGGCCAGCCAGGAGGGCATCGTTCCCGGCGGCGGCGTCGCGCTCATTCGCTCGCAGCCGGCGCTCGACGCGCTCAAGCTCAGCGAGGAGCAGATGGTCGGCGTGCGCATCGTGCGCCGCGCGATCGAGGAGCCGCTTCGTCAGATCGCCGGCAACGCGGGCGTCGAGGGCTCGATCGTCGTCGACAAGGTCAAGAACTCGAAGGGTGGCCACGGCTACAACGCCGCGACCGACACCTACGAGGACCTGATCGCGGCGGGCGTCATCGACCCCACGAAGGTCGTGCGCACGGCGCTCCAGAACGCGGCGTCGGTCGCGGGCCTGATGCTGACGACCGAGGCGCTCATCGCCGAGCTCCCGAAGGACGAGAAGGCGAGCGGCGGCGGCGGTGGTCACGCGCACGGCCCCGGCGGCATGGACTTCTGATCGCAAGCGGGTGCCGGTTCTCCACCGGGGAGGACGCGGCGCGATGCTGGCCCTGATCGTCAGCCGCTGCCTGCGCGCGGTACTCAGCTACGGAAGTAGCTTGCGTTCCGTGCTCGTCACCGGCTGCCGCTGAGGGCCAGCCTCACGCCGCGAAGTGCTCGGGGGCGTCTGGGCACCGACGGAGAAGAGAAGGCCGCGTTCCCGAGAGGGAGCGCGGCCTTCGTCTTTGCTGGCGCGCGGCCTCGGGTCAATAGCGGCGCAGGACGCGGAGCATGCCGGCGATGCGGTCTGCGGCCTCGGCGCGCTGATCGTTGGCGATCTCGCCGAGGAGCGTCTCGAGCCCGGAGCGGGCCTGCGCGAACGCCTCTCGCATCGCGCGCGACTCGCGGTCGCCCTGGGTGATGCGCCCCTCGAGCACCATCAGCTGCGCGTCGCGATCGCCGAGGAGCTGGTGGACACGCCGGAGATCGACGTCGCGCTCCGCGCCGCCACCGGACTGCTCGGCGCTGCGGCGTGCGACGCGCTCCTGCTCGAGCTCGCGCTCGAGCCGTACCGCGCGCTCCTCGCTCAGGAGGACGCGCTGGATCAGCTCGCTCTCCTCGCCGCCGCCCTCGCCCTTTCGCATGCGGTCGAGCGCGCGCAGGCGGTCGTCGCGATCCTGCAGCTGCGCGGTGAGCGAGCGGAGCATCAGCTCGCGATCCTCGCCCTCGCGCTGCAGCTCGCGCAGCTGCTCGCGCAGCCGCGCATCGCTCGTCGGCGCAGCGCCCCCGGCCTCCGAGGAGGACCCGTCGAGGCCGACCGCGATCTGCGAGAGGATCTCGCGCGCTTCGGCGAGCGCGCGCCTCGTGTCGTCGTGCTCGCGCGTCGTGCGCTCCCGCGAGCGCTCGACCTCGGCGAGGCGCACCTGCAGCTGCTCGGCCTGACGACGCTCCTCGTCGGCGCGCACGTCGGCGACGGCGCGCGCGGAGTCGAGCGACTCGCGGAGCTGCGCGATCGTCGACTCGAGCTCGCGCACGCGGCCCTCGAGCACGTCACGGCGCGCGGCGGCATTCACGACCTCGCTCTGCAGACGCCCGATCAGCGCGTCGCGCGTGGACACGCGGATGCCGAGCTCGGAGGCGCGCTTCGCGTCCGACTCGGCACGCGTGAGCGCGCCCTGCGCGCGCTCGGTCCACGACGCGACCGAAGCGCCGAGCACCTCGAGCCGCTGGCGCAGATCGCTGTCCGCCGCGCCGTTCGTCGTGGGCGCGACGCTGAGCGAGCGCGCGGCCCCGATGGCTGCCTCGGCGTCTGCGAGGCGCAGCCGGAGGC
>JALYRN010000203.1 GCA_030855295.1 Myxococcota bacterium
GCACGGCGGCCGCGCGCTTCGCGATCGGCTCGCTCGGGCGCGCGATCGCGCCGGACAGCCCGGTGATCCGAGCGCTGCGCTCGGGCCGGTCGCGCGCGTCCTCGGTGCGTCACACCGCGGTGGTCGCGGGGGCCGATCGCATGGTGACGCCGCCCGAGAGCGCCGCTGCCATCGACGACGCCGCGATCCACTGGATCGACGATCTCGGACACAACGAGATGCTCTTCGATCCGCGCGTGTTCGCGCACGTCGCGAAGGGCCTCACGCGCTGACGGCGCGCTCGCGGTCGGACTGCGCCGGCGGCAGGATCACGCGGAAGAGCGAGCCCTCGCCCTCGCGGCTCTCGAGCTCGATGCGGCCGCCGTGGGCGTCGACGATCTGCTTCACGAGCGCGAGCCCCAGCCCGACGCCGTGATGCCGCTTCGTGAAGAACATATCGAAGAGGTGATCGCGATCCTCTTCCGCGATGCCCTTCCCGCGGTCCTCGACCTCGACCGCCGGCGCGCCCTCGATCATGCGCACGCGCACCGTGACGACGCCGCCGCGCGCCGAGAACTGCACCGCGTTCTTCACGAGGTTCCAGAGCACCTGGCGGATCTGCGCGGGGTCGGCGTGGGATCGCACCTCGTCGTCGCCGGGATCGAGCCTGACCTCGACGCCCGCCGCCGCGCTGGGCCCGCGTCGCGCCACCATCGCGACCTCCGCCGCGAGCGAGCGCACGTCCACCTCCGCGCGCTCCGGCTGCGCGGGCCGGCCGACTTCGAGCATCGTCGTCACCAGCTCGTTGAGCCGCTCGACCTCCTTGATCACCATCCCGAGCAGGCCCTTGTCCTCGTCGGACAGCGACTCCGCCTCGCGCACCAGCTCGACCGAGCCGGAGATCGATCCCAGCGGGTTGCGGATCTCGTGCGCGAGCCCGGCCGCAAGCCGGCCCAGCACGGCGAGGCGCTCGGCCTTCTCGGCCTTGTCGCGGAGCTGCGTGATCTCCGTCAGATCCTGGAACAGCACGAGCGAGCCGCGCAGATCCCCTCCGGGCCCGAGCAGCGGGCTGCGCGTGAAGCCCACCGGGAACTCGGTGCCGTCCGTGCGCGCCGCGACGGCCTCGCCGCGCTCTCGCGAGTCCACGGCCGACGCCCGCGGAAGAATGTCCGAGAGCGGCGTGCCGACGAGCTCCTCCGCGCGCGCGCCGAGGATGCGCGAGCCCGCGCGGTTGATCGTGCGGACCCGCGACTCGAGATCGGTCGTGATCAGGCCCGAGCCGAGCGAGCGCACGATGTCCTCGGTGAGGCGCGCGTAGCGCTCGGCGCTCTCGTTCGCGAGGCGCAGGGCGCCACCGGCGCGCCGGAGGCGCTCGCTGAGCACGTTCGCGAGCATGCCGACGAGGAAGAGACCCACGACGTTGCGCAGCAGCGCGACGTCGAGCTCGCCCGGCGCGTCGAGCCCCGGCTGGCCGCTGAGCTCCGGGAGCCATCCGTTGCGCACCGCGATGCCGATCACGACGTAGAGCACGCCGGAGAGCCCCGCCGTCGCGGCGGCCGGGCGCGGCCCGGCGATCAGCGCGGCCATCAGGATCACGACCCCGTAGAGAAAGCTGAACGAGCTGAGCGCGCCCCCGGTCATCCACACCAGGCCGGTCGTGATCGCGAGATCGATCCCGAGCTGCACGATCACCAGCGCGGGCAGCGCACGCCTGGTCTGCAGCCACACGAGCGACAGCAGCGACGCGCAGTAGATGCCGAGCACCAGCGTCGTCAGCGCGTTCGACGAGAGGTCGGCCCCGCCGAGCGCGAGCGTGCCGCCGAAGAGCACGGTCGCGACCAGCAGGCGCCCCGCGACCAGCCACGAGAGGCGCCGGCGGATCGTCGTGGTGTCGTCGTCCGGCGCCGGCGAGGCCAGCGCCCGAGGCTCCGAAGGGGGCGGCGGCGGTGCGCTCATGGCGCGCTAGTCGGTCTGGATCTTCCCGGCGATGTCGAAGATCGGAAGGTACATCGCGATCAGCATGAACCCGACCATGCCGCCGATCACGACCATCATCAGCGGCTCGAGCATCGCGGTCAGCGCGGCGACCGCGACGTCGACCTCTTCTTCGTAGAAGTCGGCGATCTTGTTGAGCATCTGATCGAGCGCGCCGGTCTGCTCGCCGACGCCGATCATCTGCACGACCATCGGCGGGAAGACCTTCGTCTCCATCAGCGGCTCCGCCATCGTGCGGCCCTCGCGGATCTTGTCCGCGGTGACGCGGATCGCGTCCTCGACGATCACGTTGCCGGCTGCCTTGCCGACGATGTCCAGCGCATCGAGGATCGGCACGCCCGACGCGAGCAGGGTGCCGAGCGTGCGGGTGAAGCGCGACACCGCGATCTTGCGCATCACCGGCCCGAGGATCGGCACCTCGAGCAAGAACCGGTGCCAGAATTTCTTTCCGCCCGGTGTGCGGTAGCTGTACGTGATGCTGACGCTGATCAGCACGATCGCGAGCACGATCCACAGGAAGTTGCCGAGGAAGAACTCGGAGAGATCGACGACGAACTGCGTGATCCCGGGCAGCTCGTCGCCGGCGCCCATGTCGACGAACATCGCCTGGAAGCTCGGGATGACGAACGCGAGCAGGATCGTCATCACGCCGAGCGCGACGATGAGCACGCCGGTCGGATAGACGAGCGCGCTGCGCACCTGGCGCTTCAGCTTCACGCGCTTCTCGATGTAGATCGCGAGGCGCTGCAGGATCGTGTCGAGGATGCCGCCCATCTCGCCGGCCGCGACGAGGTTGACGAAGAGATCGTCGAACACGCGCGGGTGCCGGCGCAGCGCCTCGGAGAAGGTCGAGCCCTGCTCGACGGTGCCCTTGACGTCCTTGAGGATGCGGTTGAACGCCTTGTTGTCGCCCTGCTGCGAGAGGATGTCGAGGCACTGCACCAGCGGCAGGCCGGCGTCGATCATCGTCGCGAACTGGCGGATGAAGACGACGAGCTCCTTCTCGGAGACCGGCGATCCGAACGAGATGTTGATCTCGCGCGGCTTCTTGCGGACGCGCGAGGGCGTGAGGGCCTGCGCCTTGAGCCGGTTCTGGACGGAGGACTCCGAGTCCGCCTCCATCACGCCCTTTCGCACCTCACCGGTGCGCGTGCGCGCCTCCCAGACCCACTCCTGCATCGCGCCGGATCGTATGCGAGGCGATACCGCGAGGTCAAAAGAGAACAGTGGGGATCAGCGGCTGTAGATCGGCGGGGCGAGCACTCGTGCCGACTCAGCGGGTACGCCCGCCTGCCGGAACGACCGGGGAGCGCCCCTCGATCATCTGGGTCAGCTCGGCCGGCTCGCTCGAGTAGCCCATCGCGTCCTCGATCGTGATCAGGCGCTTCTGATGGAGCGAGTAGAGCGACTGGTTCATCGTCTGCATCCCGCTGCGGCCCTGGCCCATCTGCATCTGCGAGTACATCTGGTGGACCTTGTCCTCGCGGATCAGGTTCCGGACCGCGGCGTTCGGCACCAGCACCTCGCAGGCCATCACGCGGCCCGGTCCGTCGGCGCGCGGCAGAAGCAGCTGCGTCATCACGCCCTGCAGCACGAACGAGAGCTGCGCGCGGATCTGCGACTGCTGGTTCGCCGGGAAGACGTCGATGATGCGGTTGATCGACGAGATCGCGCTGTTGGTGTGCAGCGTCGCGAAGACCAGGTGGCCGGTCTCGCTGATCGTGAGCGCCGCCTCGATCGTCTCGATGTCGCGCATCTCGCCGACCAGGACGACGTCGGGATCCTGCCGGAGGATGTACTTCAGCGCGTCCTTGAAGCTGCGCGTGTCGGCGCCGACCTCGCGCTGGTTGACCACGCAGAGCTTCGAGAAGTGCTCGAACTCGATCGGGTCCTCGACCGTGATGATGTGCTGCCGCGTCTCGCGGTTGATCTTGTCGATGACCGACGCGAGCGTGGTCGACTTGCCCGAGCCGGTCGGCCCGGTGACGAGCACGAGGCCGCGCGGCATCGACGCGAAGTCCGTCACGATCGGCGGCAGCCCGAGATCGTCGAACGAGTGGATCTTGTGCGGGATCGCGCGGAACGCGGCGGCGACCGCGCCGCGCTGCATGAAGACGTTGCCGCGGAAGCGCGACAGGCCGCGCACCCCGAACGAGAAGTCGAGCTCCCAGCTCTTCTCGAACTTGATCTTCTGCTCTTCGTTGAGCGCCGAGTAGATGAGCTGCTTGGTGTCCTCGGGGCGCAGCGGCGGCATCTTCAGCGGCACCAGGCTGCCGTCGATGCGGAACTGCGGGGGCGTGTCCTTCGTGAGGTGCAGGTCCGACGCGCCGCGCTCGATCATCGCGCGCAGCAGCTGGATCAGCGTGACCTGGAGGGGCGCGTGAGGATCGTCCTGCTGCATACCGGAGCGATTGTACACGGCTTGCGCGCGGGCCCGCGCTCGTGCGATCGGTCGTGGCAGGAGGATCCCCCATGCAGCTCCGCAGCGACAGCTTCCGCGACGGCGAGCCGATCCCGACCAAGAACGCGTTCGCCCGGCATCACCCAGAGACGCACGTCGCGCTCAGCGAGAACCGGAGCCCGCACTTCGCGTGGGACGACGCGCCCGCGGGCACGAAGTCGTTCGCGATCCTCTGCACCGACAGCGAGGTGCCGAGCCGCGGCGACGACGTGAACCAGGAAGGGCGCACGGTGCCGTTCGACCTGCCGCGCGTGGAGTTCGTCCACTGGGTGCTGGTCGATCTTCCGGCCGACGCGCGCAGCGTGCAGGAGGGCGAATTCGCGAGCGGCGTGGTCCCGCACGGCAAGCCGAGCGAGGGCCCGCGCGACACGCGCCAGGGCCTGAACGACTACACCGGGTGGTTCGCGGGCGACGCCTCGATGGCCGGCCAGTACCACGGCTACGACGGCCCGTGCCCGCCATGGAACGACGAGCGCGGGCACCGGTACACGTTCACGCTGCTCGCCCTCGACGTGGCCCGGCTCGACGTCAGCGGCTCGTTCACGATCGAGCAGGCGCGCGAGGCGATGCGCGGGCACGTGCTCGGCAAGGCATCGATCGTCGGGACGTACACGATCAACCCGGACGCGAGGCCGCCGCAGGCGAAATGACGATCGCATCGGTTCGCCGATAGTACTATCGGTAAGCCGTGAGAGGTCTCAGTGCGATCGCATTGACCTCGGCGCGTTCGATGTGACCATCAGGTCATTCTTTCGCGCGGGGGTCGACGCATGCATCGTGGAAGAGCGCTGGCGCTGGGGATCGTGGTCGTCGCGATCGCGGGCTGTGTGCTCTTCGGAGGCTGTGCCGACGAGCCGACCGCGACGACGGATGCAGGCGCGCCGCCCGCGCGCGACGCCGGGCCGTCCGACGCCGGCCCGCCCTACGATGCCGGGCCCCTGCCGCCGTTCACCGGCGAGCACACGTTCCCCGCGGTCGAGCTCGCGCCCGGCGGCGAGAGGCTCTCGCTCTGCCAGAGCTGGACGCTGAACAACGACGAGGACCTCTGGGTCCACGAGGTCGAGATGACGGCCGGCGCGGGCTGGCATCACTCGAACTGGATGTTCGTCCCCGAGACCGCGTTCCCCGGCGCCGACGGAACCTGGCGCTGCAGCGAGCGCGAGTTCTCCGAGGTCGCGGCGAGCATCGCGGGCGGCAGCGTCTTCTTCGCGCAGTCGACGCAGTCGACCGGGGAGCGCCAGACCTTCCCGCCGGGCGCGGCGTATCGCATCCCGGCGCGCAGCCGGATCATCGGATCGATCCACGTGCTCAACACGTCGCCCGAGCCGATCGCGACGTCGATCGGCTTCCGCATCGGCGCGATCGCCGAGGACGAGGTCACGACCGCGCTCCATCCGCTCGCGATCGACAACCGCGGCATCGACCTCGCGCCGCGCAGCCGCACCGAGGTGACGACCGGCTGCGATCTCCGCCGTGCGAACGGCGGCGCGCTCGAATTCTCGGCCTTCTACGTGCTCCCCCACTACCACGCGATCGCCGACGGGCTGCGCGTGCAGATCCTGGGCGGGCCGCGCGACGGGGAGATCGTGTTCGAGACGAGCGGCGGGATCGGCAATGCGCTCGGCGGGCCGCTCGAGCCGCCCATCGATCTCCGGGGCGCCGACGGCCTGCGCGTCACGTGCACCTACGACAACACCGGCGCGGAGCGCGTCGCGTGGGGGGCGAACGCCGAGGACGAGATGTGCACGATGCTCGCGTACACCGACGCGCTCGTGACCTTCGGCGGCATCGCGAGCTCGATCGCGACGACCGACACGCTCGGCGACGGAACCGTTCGCCAGGAGTCGAGCTGCCTCGTGATCCGGAACTGAATCGACAGGAGTGCTCGCCCCGGAGGGCGCGCACGGGAGCGCGCGCTTCGCGCGCGGATGGAAGCGCCCGGAGCGGGCGAGCCGATTTCTAGACGGCCTTTGAGGCAGGTTGTTCGCTCGCGGTCGCCGACCCATAAACGTGGGCGATGACCGCCGCCACCGTCTCGACGCGCCGTGCGATGTGGGATCGACTCTCGTCCCGCGCGAGCGGCGAGCTCGATCTGCTGATCGTCGGAGGCGGCATCAACGGCGCGGGGATCGCGCGCGACGCCGCGCGCCGCGGGCTGACGGTCGCGGTGGTCGAGATGAACGATCTCGCGTTCGGCACGAGCTCGCGCTCGAGCAAGCTGATCCACGGTGGCCTGCGCTACCTCGAGCAGTACGAGGTGGGCCTGGTGTTCGAGTCGGTGAGCGAGCGACGCACGCTGATGGATCTCGCGCCGCACCTGGTGAACCCGCTCGGGTTCCTGTTCCCCGTCTACAAGGAGAGCCGCCGCAACCTCTTCGTGATCAAGGCGGGCATGTGGCTCTACGACGGCCTGTCGCTCTTCCGCTCGCCCAAGCGTCATCGCACGCTCACCCCGGCCGACGTCGAGCGCGAAGAGCCGGCGCTGCGCCGCGATGGCCTCAAGGGCGCGCCGCTCTACTTCGACTGCTCGACCGACGACGCGCGCCTGACGCTCGAGACCGCGCTCGACGCGGCGCGCGCGGGCGCGACGATCGCGACGTGGGCGAAGGTCGAGCGCTTCGTGGTCGAGAAGGGACGCGTCCGCGGCGCGATCGTGCGCGACGAGCTCGGCGGCGCGTGGGCCGAGGTGCGCGCGTCCGCGGTGATCAACGCGACCGGCCCGTGGGCCGATCGCACGCTCGCCATCTCGCACCAGCACGCGAGAGGCGACGAGGAGCCGCCCGCCCCGATCGACGCGCCGCGGCTGCTGCGCACCACCAAGGGCGTCCACGTCGTCGTCGATCGCGCGAAGCTCCCGCTGAACAACGCGGTCGTGTGCTTCCACCCGGTCGACAAGCGGGTCCTGTTCGCGATCCCGTGGGGCGACCGGTCGTACATCGGCACGACCGACACCGACGATCCGAACGACCCCTCGCTGGTCCACGCGACGCGTGAGGACGTCGACTACCTGCTGGCCGCGAGCAACGCGTACTTCCCGGCGCATGCGCTCGAGCGCGCCGACGTGATCTCGACGTGGGCGGGGCTCCGACCTCTGATCGACGAGGGCGGCGGCGGCGCGAACGAGTCGCAGGTCAGCCGCGAGCACAAGATCGTGGTCGGCCAGGAAGGGCTGATCACGGTCGCGGGCGGCAAGCTCACGACGTATCGCCGGATGAGCGCCGAGGTGGTCGACACGGCGGTGCGCCTGCTGCAGCTGTCGGGCTGCCTCGCGGGTCGCGATCTCGCGGTGCCCTCGACCGAGCGCGCGCCGCTGCCGGGCGCCGAGGGGTGGCCGGACGACGACGACGTCACGAAGGTCGCGGTGCGCGTCGAGGGCGCGAGCGACGGCACGATCGGGCGGGACGTCTCGCTCCCGCTCGCGGAGAGCTACGGCATGCGCGCGCTCGAGATCGCGGCGCTGTGCGCGTCCCGGCGCGAGCTCGCAGCGCCGCTGGTCGAGGGTCGCCCCGAGATCCTCGCGCAGATCGAATTCGCCGCGCGCGAGGAGCTCGCCGCGACCGTGTGCGACGTCCTGATGCGGCGCACCCAGGTCTTCTATCGCGATCACGATCAGGGCCTCGGCTGCGCGGAGCGCGTCGCCGATCACCTCGCCGACGTGCTGGGGTGGGATCGCGCCGAGCGCGATCGCGAGCTCGAGCGATACCGCGCCGAGGTCGCCCTCTCCCGCCGCTGGCGCAAGGCCTGAAACGCTCGCTGGCGGCGCGTCCTCGCCAGTAGAGAACCGGTCCGCTGTCAGCTCTCCAGCTTCGTCCATAGGCCGCGGCGGAGGATCGCGGGGCGGCGATCGGAGCGCGAGACCAGGCGGGCGGCGGACCACGCGGCGAGGAGCTGGCCTTCGAGGCCGAGCCCCGGCACCACCTGCGCGCTGCAGATCAAGAGCCGCCGGATCGGCGTTCGCACCGGCAGCGCACAGACGCCGAGCGCCGACGCGATCGGAAATCCGTAGAGCGTGTCCATCGTGCTCGGGCCGCGCGCCCACTTCGCGGTGGGCTCCACGCTGCGTCCGCCGGCGAGATCCTGCGCCGGGCGACCGTCGTGGGGCGAGTCCATCAGCAGCAGGCTCGAGCCGAGGAAGGGCACGAGCTCGCCGAGCGAGGCGACGATGTGCTCGCGCACGGTCTCCAGGAACTCGGGAACGTCCTCGACGCTGCGGCGCGGCAGCAGCGCTTCCACGCAGAGCAGGCGCGTGCCTTCGGCGGTCGCGGCGTGCGCCTCCACGCGGAGCATGTTCGCGCCGGAGAGCGGCCGCGAGGGATCGCGCACGAAGAACACGTCGCGCGCCATGCCCGCGGGCACGCCCTCGGCGCGCAACCGCAGGTTGAGCGTGTACCGGTAGTAGCGCGGCACCGGCTCGCCGAAGCGCTCGAACAGCTCCTCGAAGGGGCGACGATCCGGAACCAGCCGCAGGATGTGCCCGACGTCGCTCCCGAGCAGCACGAAGGACGCGCCGATCTCCTCTCCCGAGGCGGCGATGCGCACGCCCTGCGCGGTGCCACGCTTCACGAGCAGCGCGTCGATCTTGTCGCGCGAGCGCAGCTCGCCGCCGTGCGCGCGGAGGCTGCCCTCGAGGAGCCCGCGCACGCTCCCGAGCCCGCCCTCGACCACCGCGCCGCCCTCGCGCCACGAGGAGAAGTGACGCACCAGGCGCAAGCCGCTGCCGTGGTCGGGATCCATCGCGTCCGCGAAGCGCGCGGGCGCGTGCACCGC
>JALYRN010001050.1 GCA_030855295.1 Myxococcota bacterium
CGGCCAGCGTGTGGCGCGCGCCGCTCGAGCGCGCCCCGACACGAGGTGCATCACGAAGCCCCCGCGCCGACGCGTAGGTGCGCGCCTCGATGCCGCGGACGCTACGACAGGACATCCAACCTCGCGAAAGGGTCGCTGGGGAAAGGGTCGCGGGTCAACCGGGGACCGCCCACGCGCGCCGCTTCCAGCCGGTCTTCGTCGGCCTGACGAGGCACGCTCGGCGCACGGACTTTCGTCGCTCGGGGATGTGGCGGCGAAAGCGGTCGTCGCCACGAGGATGCGGGCAGCGGAGCCAACGGGCAGCGCGCGCGACGATGGCGGAGCCTCGAGCCGATGGAGGCTCGGCGTCGCCCGTCTCCAGCCATCGCGGCACCCATGGGCTTGGCTCTTGCGCAGGGTGTTCCGGATGGAGGCGAGCGTCTGCACGAGCGGTGGCGGCCACATGCGGCTGATCCAGATCGCGACCGAGCCGGCCGACGCCGCCCGCGTACGGAGCCACGCGACGACGGATGCGGTCGACCCAGTGGCTCCCCGTTGGCAGCGACGAGCACGGCGCCCGCAGCGCAGCTTGTTTCGCGGCGGGCCCCCAGCGCGCCAATGCGCGCACCGAGACGATCCCGAACCATGCGCCGAGCGTCGCGCGCGCTTCGTCGGTCAGCGCGACGTGCACCCAAGGCGCCCTCGAGCCTCGATTCGGACCACGAGCGCCAGGAGGGCAAGACGCGCTGACGCGCAGGCGCCAGCGAGGCACGACGACCCCCGCGATGCTACACAGGATCGCGCTGAGCGCGATCCATGCGTAGCCGTTCTTTTTCGGAGGGTCTGCACCGGCGAGCCTCCCTCCCGCCGGGAAACAGGAGCGCATCGACCCGGATGATCCAGGGTCTCCGCGTTTCTGTTTAGAGAGAACGACCGATGAGCGCACGTCGAGGACCGGGGACGAGGACTGCGGCCGCGGGCATCGGGCTCGGCGCCGGGGGGATCGTCGGCGGCGTGCTAGCGGGCGCGCTCGCGACGGTCGCGGTGCTGATGATCGCTGCCGGATCGTTCCTGCTCGAGCACTGCGATCCGAGCTACCGCGACACCGGGATCGGCCTCGGGGAGATCCTCGTCCCGCTGATGCACTGGCTCGGCGGCGTCAGCGTGACGTTGGGCATCGGCGTCGGGGCGCTCGCCGCGGTCGTCGTGGTGCTCGCGTTCGTTCCCTTGCTCGTCTGGTTCGCGATCGTGGTGGTCCGCGCGCGGAGGCGTTGAGCGGAGGATCATCGCGCTCGGCTCGCCGTCGACGTTGGCGAGCCGAGCGCCGCGGGTGCGCGAGCTGATCACGAGCTCGGCGCCCGCCTCGATCTCCACGAGCAGGCGCACCATCTCCTCTGGGCGGTCGCTGCGATCGGCTTCGAGGAAGACGACCACGTCCGGCGGATCGGCGCGCAGCGCGGCCTCGCCGGTGCGATCGCGCGAGCCGTTGTCGGCGACCACGACGCGGCGGACGAGCGCGCGCAGGATCGCCGCGAGCACGTGCGGCAGCGCGCCTCCTCGTCGAGTGCGGGGATGACGACGTCGACGATCATCGCCCGGGCTTTCGTCGGGCGAGCGTGTCGTGATAGCGCAGCGGACGTGCGCTCCCTCGTGCTCGTGCTGACGCTGATCGCCGGGCTCGGCGCGTCTCGCGCGCATGCGCAGATGGCCGAGGATGGCTGGGCCCTCAGCGATGCGGACTGAGAACGTAAGTGCGGCTCAGGCGGCCCGTTTAAGTCGGCTTAATTCGCGTGTCTCCGCTCGCCGCCGCACGGTCCGGCGCGGAGGCGGGATGCGTGATTTCATCTGGGTCGTGGGCGCGATGGTGGTGGGCTGCGGGTCGCCCGAGTCGCTCATGTGGGTCGACGGTGCTGTACCGCCTGCGGGAGACGACGCGGGTGCGCCCGTCGATGGAGCGCCACGCGATGGCGCGGTCCGCGGCGCTGACGCGGCGCTCTGTGTTCCCGCGCGCTGCGGCGGCGATCCGGTGGGCCGCTGGGCGTTCGAGCCTCGGTGTCTCCGTGAGAGACCGCCGCCTATCGACGATTGCGCCACTTCCCAGCCCCACTTCGAAGTCGGCATCGAAGGGCACTTCGATCTGCGTTCCGACGGCACGGCCGAGCTTGCGTCTCGCCGATATCAGAACACCTTCACCCGCTATCCCGTGCGTTGCTTGCGGAACCCCGAGGGACCGTGTGAAGCCCTGTTCCACGGATACGATCACTGCGCCAAGATCGACGGATACTGCGAGTGTGAGAAGCTCGCCGTGGAGCCTCTCGTTCCCGCGGAGGTGACATATCGTACCGAGGGGAGCGACCTCTGGATCCGCGACGCCGAGGGTGAGACCCACGTGACGTTCTGCGTGCAGGACGGCTTCCTCACCTACCATCACGAGGGCGAACGCGTGCCCTACGTGCTCCGTCGCTCGATGTGAGTGATCAGGGGTGGCGGGGAACCGCGATCTCGATCTCGGCCCAGCCCACGTTGCCTGCGGCGTCGCTGGCCCTCACGGCGACGATGTGCGAGCCCGCGGAGAGGCTCGAGAGGTCGAGCTCGAACCGCTCGTCGCGCGTGTCGAGCAAGTCGTCGATTGGAAAGAAGATCACCCACTCGCCGCCGTCGACCGCCCGCTCGAGCCGCGCGATCGGACCCATGCCATCCATCGCCGCTCGACCGCCGCGGCCGCAGCATCGAGCTGCCCGCCGACGACGCGCTCGCGAGTGAGCAGCCCGTGCTCGCCTCGGTCGCGGTCGCCTGGGCCGCCGACGTGCAGGCG
>JALYRN010001051.1 GCA_030855295.1 Myxococcota bacterium
GGGCAGCCCACCGTGCCGGGGAGCGCGCGCGCGCCGCGCGGCCGCCGCCTGCTCCTCGACGTCGTCCCCGACCGCGACCGTGCCGAAGAAGGCGTGGAGCAGCCCGCCGATGATGCGCTCGGCGTCGTCGTGCACCAGGAGGCGCCGCGCGATCCCGCGATCGTCCTCGCCCGGCTCGGCGGCGAACGCCTCGCTCAGCATCTCGATGCGATCGAGCTCCTTGCGCGCGCGGACCTCGCCGGCGCTCGCGAGCGTGCGCTCGACCGGGAAGATCTTGTACGCGAGGCGCACGTAGTAGAGCGCGCCCAGATCCTGCGGCGTGATCAGCGAGATCGCGGTGCCGGTGCGCCCCGCGCGGCCGGTGCGGCCGGTGCGGTGGACGTAGGCCTCGATGTGATCGGGGAAGTCGTAGTTGATGACGTGCGTCAGGTGCGAGATGTCGATGCCGCGCGCCGCGACGTCGGTCGCGACGAGGTATCGCAGCTCGCCCTTTCGCGTGCGCGCGAGCACGCGCTCGCGCTCGTTCTGCGGCAGGTCGCCGTTGAGCCAGTCGGCCTGGAAGCCGGCGTGCTGCAGCTCCGCCGCGACCTGCTCGGTGGTCGCCTTGGTGTTGCAGAAGAGGATCGCGCTCTCGGGATCCTCGTTCTCGAGGATGCGGATGACGTCGCGCGTCTTGCCGACGCCCGAGACCATGTAGACGAAGTGCGCGATCGTCAGCGCGCCGACGGCGTCGCTCGAGAGCGTGATCGTCACCGGGTCGCGCATCATGCGCTGCGAGAGGCGCTGCACGCTGTCGTCGAGCGTCGCCGAGAAGAGCATCGTCTGGCGCGTCTTGGGCAGGTGCTCGACGATCGCGTTGAGCTCGCGCGCGAACCCCATCGAGAGCATCTCGTCGGCCTCGTCGAGGATGAGGATGCTCAGGTTCTCGCCGCGCAGCGTTCCGCGCTTGAGGTGATCGAGCACGCGGCCCGGCGTGCCCGAGACGATCTGCGCGCCCTCCTCGATCTCCCGGACCTGGCGCTCCATCGGCGCGCCGCCGTAGACCGCGACGACGCGCACGTTCTTGTGCTTGCCGAGCTTCTCGATCTCGCGCGCGCTCTGGAGCGCGAGCTCGCGCGTCGGCGCGAGGATCAGTGCCTGCTGCCCTCCGTCGGGGCGCACCCGGGTGTCGACCAGCGGAAGGCCGAAGGCGGCCGTCTTCCCGGTGCCGGTTCGCGCCTGCACGATCAGGTCGGAGCCGCTCGAGGCGGGCTCGAACACGGCGAGCTGGACGGGGGTGGGCTCGGTGAAGCCCATCTCGTCGATCGCTCGCCGCACCTCGGGCGTGAGAGAGAGAGAGTCGAAGGTGGGCGTCGGAAGGGTGGGGATGCTCGGTTCGGCGTTCATGGTCCGGAAGCTCTTCAGTGGGGCGAGCCGTCCTCGGCCTCGATCGCACGCAGCGTCTCTGCGGCGAGCGGGGCCAGCTCGGCCTCGAATCGAAGGAAATGCTCCTCGACGCCATATCGCAGGCGGGCGAGGAGCGCGTAGGAATGACGGGCGCCGCAGGGCGCCTCGAGAGCACGATAGCGCTGGTCCCAGTCCTCGAGGAAGGGGGCGCCGGAATCTAGGCTCGGATCGCGGGTCCGATCGGCGGCGCCGCGCAGCAGATCGGACCGGAGCTCGCGGAGGGCGTCGGAGCAGCCGAAAGCGGGGTCGGCGCGATCGATGCCCGAGGCCTCGGCGGGCCAGAAGACCTGGGGAATCACCGAGATGAACCCCGCCGAGATCACGTAGACCGCGACCACCCAGTAGAGCCCGGTGGCGATCCGTCGCCCCACCTTGGCGGCCGTCGGGGGCTTCTGTTCGGGTCGGGGCAACGGATGGACTGTTAGCAGGTCGTGGGGCGTGAGGTGAGCGGATCCGCGGTGCTCAGAGCAGGTAGCGGCGCGCGAAGATGTCGGTCGCCTCGCCGGCGCCCTCCCAGGCGATCCACCAGGCCTGGTCCACGCCGCTGCCGATCACCGCGGCGGCGGGCTGAGCGCCGGCCGGCGCGATCTCGAAGTCCCCGAGCGTCGGGGGGCGCTCGCGGTTGAGCGACGGATCGCCCGCCGACGAGAGCACGCGCGCGCGGATCGACGGGCCGCTCTGGAACGCGACCAGGAACCGGCTCGCAGCGGCGGTCGCGCTGGGCCGCATCTGGTCGCCCGCGATCGTGTCGTTGACGAGGAACGCGGCGCCGACGGGCATGCCGTCGCTGCCGATCACGCGCGCGCGGACGCCCTGGCCCATGCCGTCGCCTGACGGCGACGCGATGCGGCCTCTGACGTCGATGCGCTGGGCGATGCGCGCGCTCGCCGTTGGCCTGTTCGTGGTCATCGTGGGCATGGTCGGATACTCCCTCGCCTCGCTGGTGCTGCCGGGGGCGGCGCTGATGCCCGACCATCCGTCGCTGGTCGACTTCCTCGCCTTCTCGTTGATATTCATCGCGTTTCCCACGGTCGGGCTGGTGGTCAGCTGGAAGCGACCCGAGAACCCGATCGGGTGGATCTTTCTGGCGATCGGGTTCGGGATCGTCGCATCGGTCTTCTCGTTTGAGTACGCCGGTCGCGTGATCTACGTTGGCTGGGTCCATCCGGCGGTGGAGCTCGTGGCATGGGCCGGCGGCTGGACGTGGGCCGTCGCCAGCGGCCTGGCGCTCACCTTCGCCGTCCTGCTCTTCCCCGATGGGCGGCTGCCGGGGACCCGATGGCGACCCGTCGCGTGGCTCGCCGCCATCGTCATCGGGCTCACCGTGCTGTCGGAGGCATTGAAG
>JALYRN010001052.1 GCA_030855295.1 Myxococcota bacterium
CCCTGGAGGCGGGCGAGGCCGAGCGCATCGCCGGGGTCTACGACGTGCTCGCGCCAGAGGTCGGCCGCCGCGACGCGCTCGCGCGCGCGATGCAGACGATCTTCCTCGCGCCGGAGTTCCTCTACCTCACGTCGATCGGCCGCGCCGACGGCGCGGAGCTGCTGCCCTACGAGCTGGCGTCGCGCCTGTCGTTCTTCCTCTGGGCCGCGCCGCCCGACGCGGCGCTGCTCGACGCCGCGTCGCGCGACGAGCTGCGCGAGCCCGCTGCGCTCGAGGCGCACGCGCGGCGGATGGTGCGCGATCCGCGCGCGGGTCGCTCGGTCGCGAGGTTCGTGCTCGGCTGGACGGGCGCGCTCGATCTCGCCGCCGAGCCCAAGCGCGACCCGGCGTGGGGCTCCGAGCTGCTCGGCGACGTGCTCGCGGAGACCGATCTCTTCGTGCGGGACTGGTGGACCTCGGGCGCGCCCTCGATGCGCGCGCTCTTCGTGGCCGATCACACGTTCGTCACGCCCCGCCTCGCGGCGCTGTACGGGCTGCCTGCGCCGGCGAGCAGCGAGCCCACGCGCATCGACGGAACCTCGAGCGCGCACCGCGGCGGTCTGCTCACGCAGGCGAGCTTCCTCGCGGCGCACGCGCTCGACGCCGCGCCGTCGTCCACGCTTCGTGGGCACTGGTTCCTCGAGCGCGCCCTGTGCCAGGAGATCGGCGGTGCTCCCGCCGCCGCCAACGCGCTGGCGCCGCGCTTCGAGGAAGGGATGACGCTGCGCGAGTGGCACGAGGCGATCGAGACCAACCCCGGCTGCAGCGGATGTCACATGCGGATGGAGCCGCTCGGCTACGCGCTCGAGCGCTTCGACGCGATCGGGCGGGTGCGCACCGAGGACCACGGCCGCCCGGTGCGCACCGACGCGACCCTCCGAACGTCGACCGAGCTCGACGGATCGTACGAGGGTGAGCGCGATCTCTCGGAGGCGGTGGGCGAGAGCCCGACGGTGCGCGCGTGCTTCGCGCGGCACTGGATCGCGTACGCGCTCGGGCGCCCGGCGACCCAGGCCGAACGAGAGCTCGAGGCGCGGGTCGGCGAGGCCCTCGAGCACGACGCGCACGAGGCCGCGATCGCGATCGTGACGGCGCCCGCCTTCCGTCGGGCTCGCGCGGAGGAGGAGTGATCATGAAGAAGAGCATCTCGAGGCGCGCCCTCCTCCGTGGCGCGGCGGGCGCCGGGATCGCGCTCCCCTTCCTGTCGTCGTGGGGCGGCGAGAGCGGGCACGGCGTGCTCACCAGCCGCGCGCGCGCGGACGAGACCGCGCCGAAGCGGATCGTCTTCTGGTACGGGCCGTGGGGGACGCTGCCGCAGTACTGGACGCCGCGCGGCGGCGACGCCGAGGGCCGCGGCTACGAGCTCGGCGAGATCATGCAGCCGCTCGCGGAGTTCCGAGATCGCACGACGGTGCTCTCGGGCGTCAACCTCGCGAGCGTCGTCCACCAGCTCGGGCGCCAGGGGAACCACAGCATCGGGAGCGCGAACGTGATGTCGGCGTCGGGCCAGCGCTCGGCGTATCCGTACGGCCCGGACGCGGAGTTCATCGTTCCCGCCGGGCCCAGCATCGATCAGGCGATCGCGTCCCGCCTCGACGCGCGCACCACGTTCGAGAGCCTGGTGGTCGGCGACTCGAGCGAGCACAACGATCGCCACCTGCAGCGCGAGGACGGCTCCGAGCCCGGCATCCTCACCTGGCCGCATCAGCTCTTCGAGCAAGCGTTCGGCGACTTCGCCCACGACGCCGCGGCGCGCGAGCAGCTGCGCCTCGGGCGCCGATCGATGCTCGATGCGGTGCTCCCGGGCTACGAGCACCTGTCGTCGCGCGTCTCGGCGGACGATCGCCGCGCGCTCGACGCCCACCTGTCGTCGCTGCGCGATCTCGAGCGGCGCATCGCGCACGCGACGGTCTGCGCGGCGCCGCCCGAGCCGACGCGCACCCGCTGGGACGGCTCGAACGTCGTGTACGACGATCCCCAGGGCCCGTACGTTCCGCTGCTCGACCTCGCGGCGCGCGCGCTGACGTGCGACCTCACGCGCGTGCTCACGGTCCGGTTCGCCGGCGCGCGCGCGCAGGTGCGCTCGGTGGTGCCGACCATCGACGAGCTCCGTCCGAGCAACGTCGATGGCGACGCGCACTCGTACTCCCACGCGCACTGGGCCGAGCCCGGCAACACCGCGGTCTGGAAGGAGCTGCAGATCTGGCGGATGCGCTTGCTCGCGGACTTCCTGCGCACGCTGGACTCCGCGATCGACGTCGACGGTCGCACCGTGCTCGACAACACGCTGGTGGTGCACGTGAGCGAGATCCTCACGGGCCTGCACGACACCGTGCCCCACCAGGAGTGGGGCTACTCGAACCGCATGGAGCACCCGCCGGCACGCCCGAGCGGCCTGCCGTTCTTCTACGTCGGTGACCTCGGCGGCGCGCTCCACACCGGCCGTCACGTGCGGCTCGACGGCGAGCACACGTACTTCGACGGCCTCGGGAAGTACTCTCACGGCGAGCTCTACCTCACGCTCGCGCGCGCGATGGGCATCGGTCGCGAGTCGCTGCCGAGCTTCGGAACGCCCGAGCTGTGCCACCGGCTCGTCGGCGAGATCATCGCCGGCGACCTCGAGGCCTAGTACATCGGATCGGAAGTTCGTTCCGGGTTACTCACGCGGCTTGAGCATCCAGGGGAACTCCTGACGAAGCGTGTCGAGTACCTCGCGCAGCGGGGCGCGAACGAGCGGGATCGATCCCCAGCG
>JALYRN010000204.1 GCA_030855295.1 Myxococcota bacterium
GATCCGTGCCGCGCCGCGATGCGATCGCGCACCGCCTGGAGCGCGCGCGCCGACTCGCGCAGCGCCGGCTCGATCACGATCAGCGCGCCGTCGTCGGCGAGGATCTCCGACGCCCGCACCAGCAGCGTCGCGCGGCGATCGAGCGCGTCGGGGTGCTCGGCCCAGAGCTCGTTGAGCGCGAGCCCGATCACGACGAGGTCGTAGGGCCCGCGCAGCGCGCGCACGTCGATGCGCTCGAGGTCGAGCTCACGGGTCTCGAGCTGCACCGGGACCGTGACCGGCTCGAGCGCACCGTGGCCGCAGCGCGCGGCGAGGTTCTTCATCACGTCGAGGGAGCGCGCGTCGCGCTCGATCGCGAGCACGTCGAGGCCCTCGATATCCGCGCGCCGCGCGAAGGTCGCGATCCCCAGCGTGCTGGTGCCGAGCCCCGCCCCGAGATCGAGCACCCGCCAGCGACGCCGCGCCGGCAGCGCGCCCGCCCACGCGAGCTCCGCGAGCGGGCCCTCCACCTTCGGCAGATCGCGCGGCAGGAAGAAGCGCAGCCGCGCCGCGAGCGCCGCGCTCTGGGTGCGCAGCGCCCCGCGATCCCGCGTGTACAGCTCGCTGAGGCGCGCGACCTCGGTCACCAGTGCAGGCCCGGTGCGATCGTGCGGTCCGAGCAGGACCGGCGCGGCCTCGTCGATCGCGCGGAGCCAAGCGTCGGGGAGCGCATGCGGCTCGAGTGCGTTGGGAAGGGACGTCACCCGCGAGGTCTAGACCCGATCCGTCCCGCGAGAAACCCCGACGGGCGGCGCGCAGAGCCCTTCGCTCGGCAGGCGGAGCGCCTTGCCCATCAGGTTCAGGTAGGTCGTGAACGCCGCGACGAACGTGATCTCGACGATCTCGGTGTCGCTCCAGCAGGCGCGCGCCCGCGCGAACATCGCATCGTCGACGCCGCGCGTCGCGACCGCCGCCGCGTACGCGAGCGCGATCTTCTCTCGTGCGTCGAGCGCCGCGCTCCCCTCGACGTCGTCGAGCGCGGCGAACAGCGCCGCCGGCACGCCGACCCGCCGACCCGCCCACTCGTGCAGGTCGCCGCAGAACGAGCACTCGTTCACCCGGCTGACGTGCACCTCGATCAGCGCGCGCACCCGCGCCGGCAGCGAGAGCCCCTTCTCGACGAAGCGCACCATCCCGAGCTGCGGCCTCACGAAGCCCGGCATCCGTGCGTAGAGCACCCCGAAGGGCGCGAGCACCCGCCCGAACATCCACCGCGATGCCAGGAACAGCACCCGGACCATCAGCCCTCTCGGCGCGCGCACCGGCTCGATCCGCATCATGGGGCACCTCCTCGCGAAGGAGAGACGAGACGCCGCCGCGAAGCGTGACGCGGTGCTATCCTGTGCGTCGGCCGTGACGCGCGTCCTTCCCACGATTCCGCCGGAGCTGGTGGTGGTGGACGAGGACGAGCCCTGTCCGTACCTCGACGGCCGCATCGCGCGGCGCCCGCTGCGCATCCCGATCCGGCCGCTCAGCGGCGAGGAGCTCGATGCGCGCCTCGACGCCGGCGATCGGCGGAGCGGACCCTTCCTCTACAACCAGCGCTGCCCCCAGTGCTCCGCGTGCGAGCCGCTGCGCGTCGACGTCGAGCGCTTCGAGCCCTCGCGCTCGCAGCGCCGCGCCGCGCGACTCGGAGAGCGCGCGCTGATCGTCGACGTCGGCGAGCCGCTGGTCGACGCCGAGCGGGTCGCGCTCTTCGCCAAGCACGAGGAGATGCGGGGCCTACGGCAGCGCGAGCGCGCGCTCGACGCGCAGGAGTACGCGCGCTTCCTGGTCGAGAGCAGCGCCCCGGCGTTCGAGATCCGGTACCGGCTCGCCGAGACGGGCGCGCTGATCGGGATCGCGATCACCGATCGCGGCGCCGAGTCGCTGTCGGCGGTCTACACGTTCTACGATCCCGAGCACGTGCGCGTCTCGCCGGGCGTGTTCTCGATCCTCACGCAGATCCGGCTCTGCCGCGAGTGGGGCCTGCGCTGGCTCTACCTGGGCCTCGCGATCGCCGACAGCCCGCACATGCGATACAAGCTCGAGTGGATGCCGCACGAGCGCCGCATCGGCGGCGCCTGGGCCCGCTTCGAGCGCTGACGGTCCCTCGACGGAACGACGCCCCTGGGATAGGTTCGCCCCCGCGATGAACCCCCGCGAGCAGGTGCGCGCTCCCGGCGCTTTTCTCGGCCTCGGCGTGCTCACGATCGCGCTGCTGGTGGCGGCGCTCTACGCGATTTTCGTGCACGCGCCGGTCGAGCGGCAGATGGGGATCGTCCAGAAGATCTTCTACTTCCACGTGCCGAGCGCGTACGCGATGTACGTCGGCTTCGTCCTCGCCGCGGTCGGCAGCGTCGGCTACCTGTGGACGCGCAAGGATCGCTGGGACGCGCTCGCGGTCGCGGGGGCCGAGGTCGGGCTGCTCTTCTGCACGATCGTGCTGATCACGGGGCCGCTCTGGGCGCGCAAGGCGTGGGGCGTCTACTGGACGTGGGATCCGCAGCTGACGGTGACGCTGCTCGCGGGGCTCATCTTCACGGCGTTCGTCGTGCTGCGCTCGTTCGGTGGCGCGGGCGAGGCCGAGAAGCGGTTCGCTTCGGCGCTCGCGATCGTCGGCGTGATGCTGCTGCCGATCATCCACTACTCGGTGAAGCTCTGGCGCGGCCAGCATCCGGTGGTCCTGACCCGCAGCGCGGGCGGCGGGCTCCACCGCGACATGTACCCGGCCTTCTTCATCTCGCTCACGCTCTTCACCGCGCTGGTCGTGCTGCTGGTGTGGGCGCGGGCGAGGGCCGAGCGGGCTCGACAGGAGCTCGCCGCGATCGAGACCGACGCGGCAGCGCAGGGGATTCTGGAGGACGCATGAACATTCTTCGCGCGATCACGCTCGCGGGCGTTCTCACGATCGGGCTCTCGCTTCCGGTGCGGGCGCAGGATCCGAGCGCGGACGATCCCACCGCGAGCCGCTCGACGACGTTCCAGGCGGTCGAGGGACCGACGACCGAGGACGTGCCCGGCGGCCCGCTGCTCGTGGGCGCGTACGGCACGATCCTGGTGCTGCTGCTCGGGTACGTGATGTGGCTCGGGCGCCTGCAGAGCGTCACGACCCGCGACGTCGCTCGGCTGCGCAGAGCCTTGGAAGCCGCGGGCGAGGCGCCGAAGAAGGAGAGCTGACGTGGACCTGCCGACGGCGGACCACTTCCTCTTCATCCCGGGCGTGCTGCTGGTCGGCATCGCGATCGGGTTCGTGCTCGGAGCGCGCGCGGCGCGTGCCGAGATCAAGCGGCGCCAGATGGAGCGCAAGAAGTAGAAAGGTAGCGAGGCACGATGCTGGAGTTCGAGCCCACCGAGGAGCAGCAGGCGCTGGTCCAGACCGCGCGCCAGTTCACGAAGGACCGCATCATCCCGATCGCGGCCGAAGCGGACGCGCACTCGAAGTTCCCGGTCGACGTGTTCGAGCAGGCGTGGGAGCTCGGCCTCGTCGGCTCGGTGATCCCCGAGGCGTACGGCGGCATGGGGCTCAGCGAGCTCGACAACGTGCTGCTGACCGAGGAGCTCGCGTACGGCTGCACCGGGATCCAGACCTCGATCACCGCGAACACGCTGGCCGCGACGCCGCTGATCATCGCGGGCAACGAGGCGCAGAAGGCGAAGTACCTCGGCTCGCTGACCAAGAAGCCGATCTTCGCGGCCTACGCGATCACCGAGCCGGCGGCGGGCAGCGACGCCGCGGGCATCCAGTGCCGCGCCCGCAAGGACGGCGACGCGTGGGTGCTGAACGGGTCGAAGTGCTTCATCACGAACGCCTCGCTCGCGAGCTGGTACGTGATCTTCGCGACGACGAACCCCGAGCTGCGTCACCGCGGCATCATGGCGTTCATCGTCGATCGCGACACGCCCGGTCTCTCCATCGGCAAGAAGGAGGACAAGATGGGGCAGCGCGCGAGCGACACCGCGACGGTGATCCTCGAGGACGTGCGCGTGCCCGCGGAGAACGTGCTCGCGCCCGAGGGCGAGGGCTTCAAGGTCGCGATGCAGACCTTCGATCGCACCCGCCCCGACATCGGCGCCGGTGCGTGCGGGATCATGCGGCGCGCGATGGAGGAGTCGATCCGCTACGCGCTCGAGCGCAAGACGTTCGGCACCGCGATCGCGAACCACCAGGCCGTGCAGTTCATGATCGCCGAGATGGCGATCAAGTACGAGGCGACGCGCCTGCTCGTGCTCAAGGCCGCGTGGATGATCGATCAGGGCTCGCGCAACTCGCTGATCGCCAGCTACAGCAAGGCGTTCGGCGCCGACGCCGCGATGCAGGTCGCGACCGACGCGGTGCAGGTCTTCGGCGGCAACGGCTACATGCGCGAGTACCCCGTCGAGAAGCTGATGCGCGACGCGAAGGTCCTGCAGATCTACGAGGGCACCTCGCAGGTGCAGCGGATGGTGATCGCGAAGAACCTCTTCGCGATGTACAAGTGATCGGGTCGTGACGGCGCAGCGAGCGAGGCTGGCGATCGGCGCCGTCTGCGCATCGATCGTCTGCGCGGTGGGCCTCTGCGGAGGGCTGCTCGGCGCGACGGATGCGACTGCGCAGCCGCGCCTCTCCCCCGAGGCGCCGCGCGACGAGGCGCGGACCTTCGCGGCCGGCAATGTCTCGGAGACGGCGATCGTCGCCGCGCTCGCGAGCGCGCAGCCCGATCGCTTCCGCCCGATCGGCACCTCGTCCGTGACGTTCCAGGTGGACCTCGCGGGCCGCGTCGACGCGGCGTTCAAGCCGGAGAGCCGCATCCATCCGCGCGGCTGGCTCGCCGAGGTCGCGGCCTATCGGATCGCGCGCGAGCTCGGCCTCGACGACGTGCCGCCGGCCGTCGTGCGCTCGGTCGAGCGCTGGCAGCTCCGCCGGCGCTTCGAGCCTGGCCGCGACGGCCTCGACGTCGACGCGGTCTCGAGCGAGCTCGTGTTCACGGGGAACGCGGTGCGCGGCGCGTTCATCTACTGGGTGCCGGGCCTGCTCCGCTCGGACCTCGACAGCGCCGCCGGGATCGCGCGCTGGAGCGAGTGGCTCGCGCAGGAGGGCGAGATCCCCGACGGGCAGCGCGCGACCGCGCGAGATCTCTCGAACGTGTTGGTGTTCGACTACCTGATCGGAAACCGCGATCGCTGGAGCGGCGGCAACCTGAGCCCGACCGCCGAGGGACGGATCGTGATCCGCGATCACAACCTCGCCTTTCCGTACGCGCTCGGCGCCGGCGTGCAGCAGCGGATGATCGAGTCGTTGAAGCGGACGCAGCGCTTCTCGCGGCGGATGATCGCGCGGCTGATCGCCCTCGACGAGCCGGCGCTGCGCGCGATCGCCGCGGACGACAGTCTGCTCGACGACCGTCAGATCCGCGACGTGATGGACCGCCGGGCGACGATCCTCACGTACGTCGGCGCGCTGATCGAGGAGCACGGCCGCGAGGCGGTGCTGTTCTTCCGATGATGACGAGCCCGCTCCTCGCGTTCGGCCTCGTGCTCGTCGGCCTCGGCGTCGGCCTCACGATCGGCTGGGTGCTCGGGGCGCGCCGCGTCGCCGAAGCTCGCCGCGAGCTCGAGCAACGAAAGGCCGAGCTGCGCAGCCACGTCCTGCCGCTGCTCGAGCACCGCGCCAGCGCCGAGGGCGTGCCGCCGGATCGCCGCGCCCGCGACGAGGGCGACGCGCTGCTCGCGACGATCGCGATCGGCCGCGCGATCGGAGAGCTCGAGACCCGCCGCGACCTGCCCTTCACTGACACCGTGGAGGTCAGCAAGGACGACATCCGCGCCGAGCTCGGCCGCCGTCAGGGCTGATCGCTGCGGATCACGATCGACGACCTCAGCTCGGAGACGGTGAGCGCGATCGGGGCGCGGCGCGCGCCGCCTCTCGTGCGCCTCGCGCTCGGGCTGCTCCGAGCACAGCGCGCGTCAGCTCTCGAAGCGGGCGTCGCGGAGGCCGACGATCGCGCCCAGGATCACGATCCCGAGCGCCACGGCGAACATCGCCACCCAGTACCACCAGATCATCGTCCCTCCTCGTCGATGCCGTACACGTCGGCGCGCGCGTCCGAGCTGCAACCGATGTGCACCGCGTCGAGACGGCTCACTCGTCGATGTCGCCGGCGAGGTAGGCGGCCATGTCGCGGAGCATCGCGTCGCCGAGCGCGGGGATGACGAGGTCGCCGTGGAGCGGCGAGGGATAGGTGCGCATCGGCAGGCCGCTGACGCGCTGGAGCACCTGCGTTCCGCGGTTCGGGATCACGATGTCGCCGCGATCCATCTGGAGCAGCACCGAGCGACCCTCGAGCGCGTAGAGGTGCCCCATCGTGTGCGGGTCCACCGAGTCGATCAGCCACCGCGCGACGTCGAGCAGGCGCTCGCGCTCGAAGCTCGGATCGCGGATCTCGAGGTCGGCGAAGTACTCCGCGATCTGCGGCCCGAAGTAGGTCGACTCTGCGAACAGATCGACCATGTCCGCGCCCGGCACGTTGAGCACCGCGCGATCGATCTCGGGCGTCACCGCGACCCACACCGCGCCGATGATCGCGCCGAGCGACTGGCCCGCGTAGTGGATCGTCTCGGGATCGAGCCGCACCCCGGTCGCGCCGTGCCAGTCCGCGGTGCGGATCGAGTGCAGCAGCGTCGAGAGATCGACCAGCGCCTGGCTGAAGTGATCGTTGATGTACGGCAGGTCGTGCACGTCGAGGAACGCCGCGCCGCTCGCGACCTGCACCGACACCAGCGGGAACGCGGTGAACTCGTCGGGCGCGCCGCTCGCGGTCAGACACCGCCCCTCGGTGCTGCAGGTCGCGCTCGCGCCCGACGCACACGGCGGGAAGCGCAGGATGTCGTCGTGCAGCCCCGTCAGGTTGCGAACCAGCTCGGGGAAGTAGTTCGGGACCGCGACCAGGCTCGCGTCGATGCAGGCGATGCGCTCGCCGTGGAACGGGAAGTCGATCCCGATCGTCACGAAGCCGCGCCGCGCGAGCTCGCCCGCGATCGTCATCAGGAAGCGCGCGTCGGTCACCACCGCGTGCCCGAAGATCACGACCGGCGCGGGACGGCTGCGATCGAGCCCCTCGGGGATCGCCATGTAGAAGCGCACCGGCTCCACGTCGTAGCCGTCGTCGTCACGCCGCCGGCGCGTCACCGGATCGAGGAAGTACGGGGAGGGAATCGTGCCGACCACGAACTCCTCGACGCCGATCGTGCGCGTCAGATAGAGCGTGCGTATCCCCGCGGCCTCGACGCCCGGAAACAGCGCCTCGAGCGCCTCGAAGGGGCGCAGCCGTTCGCGCACCGTCGGCTCGGCGTCGAGCCCGAGATCGATCGTGGTGCGGGCCGACGCGCGCACCGCGGGCAGCGCGTCCATCGTCGTGAACGGCCAGGCGGTGACGATGTCGTCGCGGCCGTAGCCGTCGAGCAGCGGCGCGGCGCGGGCGCGCGTCACCTCGAGCCGGTGCGCGAGCTCGTCGGTGAGCGAGCCGATCTGGCTGCGGCCGTCGATCTCGAGCGGGTGCTCGGTGCGCATGAAGAAGCCGATCGGCATCGGCTCCACCTCGAGCCCGCGCGCGCTGCGGACGCCGCGATCGACCACCAGCACGTGCGTCGTCGAGCCCGCGAGCGGCAGCTCGCCGTCGGCGACCTCGACCACCAGATGGATGCAGTCGGACGGCGTCGGCGTCGCGCGGCACGCGGCCTCTCCGTCGTCGCCCATCACCCGCACCGTGATCGGCAGCTCGCGCGTGACCCCTCCCGACGCGGCACCGCCCAGCGCGAAGAGGTGCACGTTCCCCGCGACGCTCGCCGGATCGACCGCCTCCGTCAGATCGAAGAGCAGGTTGGGCGACACGCCGAAGCCGTCGAGCTCGTTCACCTGGAGCTTCGCGTGCGCCTCGAGCTCGCTGTCCCACGGCGCAGCGTCGAGCGAGACCAGGTTCGTGTCGGGATCGATCAGCAGATCGAACGGCAGCGGCACGCGCTGCGAGTCGCGATCCATCGCGAGCTCGGGGCTCTCGGTCACGGTGAACGACCACAGCGCGGCGATCTCGTCGCGCGGGATCTCGCTCTCGGTCGGCCGCGCCGGGTCTTCGAAGAACGCGAAGAAGGGCGCGATCTCGAGGCGCAGCTCCTCGAGCTGGCGCCCGCGGTCGAGCCGCTCGGCCCGGGTCGGGCCGGGGAACGCGCGGTTGTGACCGACGGTGTCGAGCTGCTCGTCGCGCCGGAGGAAGTAGAAGATCGCGTCGGGCCCGACGCCGAACCCGCGCGCGTCGCGCACGCCGCTCTCACCGCCGCGCACGACCACGAGATACGTGTGCCCCGGCGACCATCCCGTGCGAGGCGGCACGATCGACAGGCGGCGATCGCCCTCGTCGACGCGCAGCTCCACGTCCGTCACGCGCGCGGCGCTCGTACGACTGAAGTCCCAGATCTGGACGTTGCCCTCGTCGATCGTCCGGTCGTCGATCGGCCCGCTGAAGCGCACGGTCGCAGGCAGCGTGCTCGACCATCCGTCGCGCGTGTTCAGCCACTGCCGGAAGTCACGCTCGGCCGGGCTGAGCTCGTCGTCGTCGGTCGGCAGATCGAGCCGGCCCGTCGCCTCGTCGCGCAGCGCGTCGTTCGGCATCGGGATCTCGCCGGTCGACGGGTCGAAGATCGCGAAGGTCGGCACGCGCTGGTTCGTGTCGAGCGGCAGCCCGCAGCCCGAGATCACAGCCTGCGAGAGCAAGAGCGGAGCGACGAAGAAGGCGAGCGAGCGAGTGCGCATCGTGCAGCCCACGAGCGTCGGCTCCATGGCGCGATGCGTCAAGCGTCGCCGCGGGCCAAGGGACCGCGACGGGAATGGGCGCGCGATGCGCCGCCTCGTTCACCCGGTGGAGAGAACGACTTGCGCGCGCGAGACAGAGCATGGTGGAGCTGGACCCCGACGATCGCACTGGCGGCATGCGTCGCGCTCGCAGCGCCCGACTCGACCGCGCGCGCACAGGACGAAGAGGCGTCCGCCGATCCGGGCGACCGGACGCCCGCGCTGGTAGCGGGACGACGCTACGTCGTCACGCTCAGCGACTTCTTCGAGGGCACGCTGCCCGGTCGCGTCGAGCTCGTCGCGCGCGGCGGCCCGCTCGACCGCTTGCGCGCGCGCCTCCGCGC
>JALYRN010001053.1 GCA_030855295.1 Myxococcota bacterium
CCGCACGCGCGAGAGCGCGACCGCGCTCGACCTCGCGCGCTGGGTCCGCGCGCAGCAGGACGAGCGCACGTCGAGCGCGCCTCCGATGCCGCGCGCCGGCACCCGACCGATCACCCACACCTCGTAGCCGCGCCTAGGGCATCTCGCAGGGCAGCGGCGAGCGGCCGATCGCGATCTCGTCGATCGCCACCTCGAACGGCTCCTGGGCGAGCGTGGACCACGCGACGCCCGCGCCCAGGCTGACGTACGGCGAGTCGGTGCGCGTGTCGATGTCGAGGAGCTCGCCGGCGGGCGTGCCGTCGATCCAGAGCCGCGCACTGCCCGCGACATCGTCGACGTGCAGCTGGTACTGCATGCAGAACCACACCCCGCGCGGCAGCGCGACGAGCTGCTCGTTCATGCGCAATCCGCCCGCGCCGATGTACATCGCGGCGAAGCCGCCGATCGCGTTGAAGCCGGCGAGCGGCTCGGTCGCGGTGCGCGAGCGATGGCCGCCGATGTGCACCAAGCTGGAGTGATCGAGCGCCGCGCCCTCGGGGATGTGGACGTACGCGCGCACGTAGAGGTCACCGTCGGTGACGCCGCCGACCACCGTCGCGATGCGCTCCGCGTAGCCGCCCGGCGCCGTGCTGCTGGCGGTCAGCGAGCCGACACCGCGGAACGCGCGCGCGAACGTGTGCCCCACCGTTCCGTCGTAGGCCTCGCGCACCGTCCAGTGGATCATCGAGCGATCCTCGAACGACTCGCAGAAGATCGCGTCGCTCAGGAGGTCGTCGCACGCCGTCGTGGGATCGTCGATGTGCGCGTCGAAGTCGTCGGCGTCTGCTCCGGCGTCGGCGGGCGCGTACGCGTCCGGGGCATCGACGCCGGCGTCTCGCGGATCGACCGGGCCCGCATCGAGAGGCTCGGTGCCGGCGTCGAACGAGCCGGCGACGCAGCGGTCTCGCGCGGTGTCGCAGACGTACCCTGTGGCGCAAGGGCACGGCTTGCTCGCATGGTCGACCGGCGCGATCACGCACGCCGGCGCGAGGAGCACCGACGCCGCGAGCGCACATGCGCGAGCGAGCGTTCCGCGAGACACGCGATCCATAGTACCAGGCCCCGGCGGAATCGGGCTCAGGGCGTCGCGAGGGTCATCTCGCCGCGGCACGGCGTGATGACGAGCCGGCGGACGTCGTCTCGCGAGAGCGCGGGATCGCCCAGCAGCCAGCAGAGCTTCGTCAGCGCCGCCTCCGGCGTCAGGTCGGCCCCCGGGAGCACGCCCGCATCGGCGAGCGCGCGGCCCGCCTGGTACGCGGCGCTCACGCTCCCCTTGAAGCACTGCGTGACGTTGAGGACGATCAGACCGCGCGCGGTCGCGGCCTCGATCACGTCCAGGAGATCGCGACGCGCATCGGGCGCGTTCCCGGTGCCGTAGGTCTCGAGCACCAGCCCCTCGAGCGGCGGGCGCAGAAAGTTCTCGAGGATCTCCCGCGTGATGCCGGGATAGAGGCGCAGCGCGGCGACGTTCGGCGAGAGCGCGGTCGACACCCGGAAGGGCCCGGTCGGCATCGGCAGCGCCTCGTCACGGTGCACGCGCAGCGCGACGCCGGCCTCGGCGAGCGGCGGATGGTTGGGGGAGTCGAACGCGCCGAAGCCCGCGGCGTCGCGCTTGGTCGAGCGATTGCCGCGGAGCACGCGGTGGTGGAACGCGAGCACGACCTCGGGCAGACGCGAACGCGCCGCGATCCAGAGCGCCGTCAGCAGGTTGTCCATGCCGTCGCTGCGGACGCGGGCCAGCGGGATCTGCGACCCGGTGAGGACGACCGGCTTCGCGAGGTTCTCGAGCAGGAACGAGAGCGCGCTCGCGGTGTACGACATGGTGTCGGTGCCGTGGAGCAGCACGAAGCCGTCGTATGCGTCGTAGTGCTCGGCGATGTCGCGCGCGAAGCGCGCCCAGTGCGACAGATCGAGGTTCGCCGAGTCGAGGAGCGGGTCGCTCTCGATCACGTCGTAGCGGACGCGCGTGCCGTCCTCGAAGCGCGCGGTCGTGAAGCGCGGCTCGGACGGGTCACAGAGCGGCGTGAGCCGCAGCAGCTCTTGCTCGAGCGCCCCGCGCGCAGGCGCGAACCCCCGCGGTCCGTCGCGCATGCCGATCGTTCCGCCCGTGTGCAGCACCAGGACGCGCGCGACGTCGCTCATCGCGGCGCATGGTAGATCATGCGCGCGATGGCGCACCTCCGCGATCTGCCGACCCCCTGCCTGGTGCTCGATCGTGCGCGTCTCGAGCGCAACTGTGCTCGGATGCAGGCCCGCGCGAGCGGGCTCGGTGTCGCGCTCCGGCAGCACGTCAAGACCGCGAAGAGCCTCGAGGTCGCGCGCATCGCGGGCGCCGCGGGCGCGCTCGATGACATGGGCCCGATCGCGGTCTCGACGCTGCGCGAAGCGGAGCACTTCGTCGCCCACGGAGCGCGCGACATCACGTATGCCGTCGGGATCACGCCCGACCGGCTCGCCCGATGCGGCGAGCTGGTCCGCCGCGGCGCGCGCCTGCGCGTGATCACCGACGACGTCGCGGTCGCGCGCGAGATCGCGCGGGCCGCCGATGCGGACGAGATCGCGATCGAGGTGCTGATCGAGATCGACGTCGGCCAGCACCGCTGCGGCGTCGACGCCGAGAGCGATGCCCTGCTCGCGATCGCCGACGCGGTCGCGGCGGGCCGGCACGCGCGCCTCGCCGGCGTGCTCGCGCACGCGGGTCACGCCTACGACGCGAGCGGCGTCGACGCGCTACGGGCGATCGCCGAGGAC
>JALYRN010001054.1 GCA_030855295.1 Myxococcota bacterium
GTCCAGGCGCACGGCGGGCTCTCCCGGCAGCGTCGCGACCGCACGATCGTACGCCGCCACGGCGCCGGCCGGGTCGCCCGCCGCCAGCCGATCGTTGCCGTCGCGGACGTCCGGGTTCTCGCTCCGGAAGAG
Source organism: Myxococcota bacterium (assembly GCA_030855295.1). GTDB lineage: Bacteria > Myxococcota_A > Polyangia > Polyangiales > Sandaracinaceae > Sandaracinus. The sequence goes on from JALYRN010001054.1 coordinate 133, forward strand.
CTCCCACGCCGACGCCTCCGCCGGCACCACCGAGTGCACCGCCGCGAGCGACACGACCGCGAGCACCACCGTCGACGTTCGCTGCATCTTCATCGGCCACTTCCTCCCGTGCCGCGCGCACGGCGCCGCCATCGCCCGATCCACGCGTCGGGCAGGAGCCCCTCGAGCACGATCAACAGGAACGCCGGGAAGAGCAGCAGCGCGTATCGATCCTCGTGCACGACGATGCGCCGCGTGCGCTGCTCGTCCTGGTGCATCCGCCGCATCTCCGCGCGGATCTGGCTGATGCCGACGCCGCCGCGCTCCGCCGGGAAGTAGCGCCCGCCCGTCGCCTCCGCGATCTCGCGGAGCTGCTGCTCGTTCTCCTCCGTCAGCGAGGTCTGCACCAGCTCCCCATCGTCGTCCCGCAGGTAGCCGGTCCACGTGCCGTCGGGCGCGTACGTCGGGATCGGCTCCCCGGTGCGCGATCCGATGCCGATCGTGTACACGCGCACGCCTTGCTCCGCGAGCTCGCGCGCGACCGCGACCGGATCGCCCTCGTGGTCCTCGCCGTCGGTCATCAGGATCACGACGCGCGAGCGCGCTTGCTCCGGCGCCGCGCGATCCGCGCCCCCACGCGGCGCGGCGCGCTCGAGCAGGTGCTGCGCCGACGTCAGCGCCCGCCCGATCGCGGTGCCGCCGACCGGCATGTCGTAGGGGCCGAGATCTCGGAAGAAGAGCTCCAGCGCCGCGTAGTCGGTCGTCATCGGGAACTCCATCGTCTCCCCGGCGAACGCGACGACGCCGACGCGATCTCCGTCGAGCTCTTGGATGAAGCGAACGACCTCCGCCTTGGCGCGCTCGATCCGGCTCGGCCGGACGTCACGCGCGAGCATGCTCTTGCTGAAGTCGAGCACCACGACCACGTCGATGCCGCGCTTGCGCAGCACGCGCGTGCGGCTGCCCCACTGAGGCCCCGCGAGCGCGCCGACCGTGAGCGTGATCGCCGACACGAAGAGCACCGCGCGGGTCGCGCGCCACGGCCCCGATCGCCCGGCGACCAGCATCGCCGTGGTCTCGGGGTTCCCGAAGCGCGCCGCGGCCCGCCCGCGCATCCACCACGCGAACACGGGCAGCGCTGCGAGCACCGGCACCAGCGCGAGCAGCCACAGCACGTCGGACTCGCGGAAGCTCACGGCCACCTCCGCAGCCAGAGCGTCGCGAGCAGCAGCTCGAGCACCAGCAGCGCGAGAGCAGGCCCGACGAACGCCGGGAAGAGCTCCCCGTAGACGCGCCCCGCGTCCTCGATCTCGCTGCGCTCCAGACGATCCAAGATCGCATGGAAGCTCTGCTCGAGCCCCGCGCGATCCGACGCGACGAACGCGTCGCCCCCGGTCCGCTCCGCGAGCCGCCGCATCAGGTCGGGGTTGATCGGGAAGCTGCCGCGATCCCAGAGCGGGCGACCGAACACGTCGGTGCCGGCCTGCACGCGCGCGTCCTCGTCCTGCCCCATGAGAACGGTGTAGACGCGCACCCCCATCGTCTCGGCGAACTCGGCGGCCTGCTCGGGCGAGACGTTGCCGCTGTTCGAGTCGCCGTCGGTCAGCAGGATGACGACGCGGCTCTCGGCCTCGGAGCTGCGCAGGCGGTTGAGCGAGGTCCCGAGCGCGTTGCCGATCGCAGTGCCGCGCCCGTCGATCATGCCGAGCTGCATCTCGGCGATCATCCCGCGCAGCGCCTCCTCGTCGGTCGTCAGCGGCAGCAGCGTGTACGCGTCGCGGCCGAAGATCACCGCGCCGACACGATCGTTGGGGCGGCGGCGGAGGAAGTCGTCGACGACGTCCTTCATCGCCTCGAAGCGGTTGGGCAGGATGTCGCTCGCCTGCATGGAGAGGGACACGTCGAGCGTCAGCACGATGTCGATGCCCTCGACCTCGTTCGAGTCGCGCGCGTGGATCGACTGCGGGCCCATCAGCCCGAGCACGATCAGCAGCACCGCGACGACCCGCATCCCGACCAGCGCAGGCGCGGTCCACGCGCGCAGCCCCGAGCGCGCGACCCTCGCGAGATCGCGGGTGCGCGAGAGCAGGATGCGCGGGGCGTGATCCCGATGGAGCCACGTGCGCGCGAGCCACACGAGCGGCGCGGCGATCAACAGGAGCGCGGCCCACGGACGCTCGAAGCGCACCGAGCCCGCCTGGAGCGGCACCTCGTAGACGGACTCGATCCACCACGCGCACACGTACGCGATCGGCACGACGAAGAAGATCGCCCAGCCGATCGACAGCAGGATGGAGACCCAGCGCTTCACGAGCCCTCGAAGGCGTTGCCGGTGGGGGTCGCGCGGTCACCGGGCGGCGCGTAGACGGTCTTGCGGGGCTCGCGTCCGAGCTCTGCCGCCGCGCGCGGAGACTCGTGGACGTGCTCGATCACGACGCGCATCGTCGCGCCCGCCGCGGTCGTCCGCTGCGCGAGCGCCTCGCTGAGCTTGACGGAGACCGCGCGCAGCGCCTGGCGCGAGGCGTACTCGTCGGGCAGCACCGCGCCGAGCGTGACCAGGATCGTTCCCTCGAAGTCGGGATCGGCGGCGCGCGCGTCCGCGGTGCCGAGCACGGCGGCCGTGACGACGGCATCGACGGCGTCGGCGCTCGAGATCGCGAGCGGCAGGACGATCGAGG
>JALYRN010000205.1 GCA_030855295.1 Myxococcota bacterium
GGCTCCCGCCGAGCGCTGCGTCGAGCGCGTCCGCGAGCACGCGCTCGTCGTCGACGATCGTTCCGATCAGCGCGTCGCGCGCGCCGTCGATCGCCGCGAGCAGCTCCGGCTGATCCTCGCGCGTCACCGGCCAGAGCGCGGCCGCTTCCCCGAGCCCTTCGGCGCGCGTCCCGTCGCGCAGCTCGAGCGTCGCGCGCACCAGCGCCGCGCGCGTCGCGTCCATCCGCGCGGTCGCGATCACGAACGGCTCGCGCAGCGCCACCGAGAGCGCCTCCGCGCGCAGCCCGATCAGCCGCGCGCCCCCGACGAACTTCGAGCTCTCTCCGGCGAGCACTGCGCTCCATCGTACTCTTCGCGCGACCACGTGCGGACTCGCCGCGAGCCGATGAGGAGCAAGCGGGGCTGGGGCCCCGGGCCGGCTTTGCCGGACGGGGGGCAGGGGTCATCCATGACCCCTTCCGAAGCTACAGCCGGATGCGCTTGAGGCGGGTGTTCACGTCGCGCGAGAGCGCGAGCTCCTGATCGCGCGGCAGCGAGGTCGTCGCCGCGAAGAGCGCGAAGGCCGAGAGCTCGTGCAGCGCCTGGTGGAGGCCCTCCATCGGGTTCTCGACCTTGATCTGCGAGATCGCACGCGCGACGACCTCGGCATCGAGGCTGCCGTCCTCCTCGATGTGCTCGCCGAAGATGGTCCCGTAGCCGCTGCCGACGATCCACGCCTCGAGCGTGTTGCGGGTCTGGTCCATGCCGCCGTACGTCGCGACCGCCATGAAGACGTCCCGCAGGATCTCGTTGAACTGCGCGACCGCGCGCCGTACGCCGCTCGCGTCGAACGACTTCTTCGCGCGGAGCACCACCAGGCCCTGCTGCATCAGGCCGTAGAGCGCTTTCACGGTCAGGAACTGCCCGAGCCCGGCCTCGCGCGCGATGTCCTCGATCGTGCGGTTGCCGTCGGACCACGCGAGCACCGTCTGCGCGGTGGCGTCGAGCGACTGCGCGCTGGTGCGCGCCTGGAACTCGGGAACGAGCTCGTCGTGCGGGATGCGCTCGCGGAACAGCGCCATCTCGTCGATGCGCTGCACGCCCTCCATCAGCAGCGCCTGCACCGGCACGTGCACCGCGTGCACCGGCGGCTCCGCGGAGTCGGCGGGCTGCACGAACACGTAGTGCCCCTCGCGGATCAGCAGCGAGCCGAAGAAGATCTGCTCGACCTGCTTCTGCAGCTGGATGAACAGCAGGTCCTGCGAGATCGCGCCCTTCTCGACGACCAGCTGCCCGAACCGGCGCTCGGGATCGACCTCCGCGAGGATCGTGTCGAGCTGCGACTTCGTGAGGATCCCGTTCCGATAGAGCACCTGCCCCAGCCGATCGTCGGGGTGCGTGCTGGTCGCGTACTTCAGCGCACCGTGATCGACCGCGAGCACGCGGTGCGCATCGGGCGCGAACACGTGCATCTCGCCGCGCCATCCTGCGGTCGCGATGACGTTCAGCAGCTCGAGCACCGACGTGCGCGAGATGATCTCGCCCGCCATCAGGACCCGCGGCGCCTGCCCCGCAGGGTCCCGATCGCCCCGGAGGATCACCAGGCCTGCAGCGTCGACGACCAGCCGATATCGCCCGGCACGATCGCGCAGACGACGATCCGCGCCCCTCCCGGGCACGCGCACCGACCCGTCGGCCTCGACGATCACGAGATCGTTCGGCTCCGCCACGAGGGCGAGGGTACAGCAGTCGACGCTTCCCCGTGAAGAGACGTGCGCTCCGGCCGCAGCCCCGTCGCTTGTGGCGGTGAGCCACGGGACTTAGAAGCGGGGCACGAGACGGCGCGCGCGCTCCCCGTTCCGCCGCTCGCCTCCTTACGATCATGCCTCGCGTCCTCGTCGTCGACGACTTCCCCGATGCCCGCGACCTGCTCTCGGGGTACCTGACGTCGCGCGGGTTCGAGACCGAGGAGGCGGTCGACGGCCTCGACGCGGTCACGCGCGCGACCGAGCGCCCGCCCGACGTGATCCTGATGGACATCGCGATGCCGCGGATGGACGGCATCGAGGCGACCACGCTGCTGAAGAAGGATCCGCGGACCGCGCACGTGCCGGTGATCGCGGTCACGGGCCAGGCGCACGATCCGAGCTCGGTCGTGCCGCCGTGCGATTCCGTGCTGGTGAAGCCCGTCGATCCGGAGCGCGTCGAGCGTGAGATCCGGAAGGTGCTCGGCGCGAAATCATCGCGCGCGAACATCCTGGGCGCCGCGCGCGCCGCGTCACGACCGGCGCGCCGTGCCGCCGCGAAGGCCGCGCCCGGCGCGAGCCGCTCGATCGTGTGGCTGATCGAGCCGTCGGAGGCGATCCGCGGGGCGATCACGCAGCTGCTCACGCGCGAGCGCTTCGACGTGCGCGCGTTCGCCTCGGCCGACGAGGCGCTCGACGATCCCAGCGAGCTCGAGCTCGACGCGGTCGTCGTCGATCTCGAGATCCCCGACGCGGTCGAGCTCGCGCTCGCGCTCCGCAACCGGTCCGAGCTGGAGGAGATCGTGCTCGTCGGGCTCGAGCCGGAGGACGCTGGCGCCCCCGACGAGATCCGCCCGCTCTTCGACGCGCTCGTCGCGCGCAGCGACGACGTCCTTCGCCTGCCCGACGTCCTGCGCCGCGCGCTGCAGCTGCGCGACGGAGGAGAGCCGTCGGAGATCTCGGTCGAGGTCGGCGATCCGATCTTCGCGAGCGACGACGGCGACGCGTTCGGCACGGTGCTCGAGGTGCGCCGCGAGTTCCTGATGGTCGACGTCGCGGGCGCAGGCGCCTTCGTCGTGCCGGCGACCGCGGTCGCGTCGATCGCCCACGGCCGCATCGTCGTCGACGCCGCCGACCTCGACGACGATCTGCGCGCGGCGATCGGCGCAGCCGCCCAGTAGTCGCCCAGCGAGTCGCGCCCTCGGAACGAGAACAGGCGCCCTGCTCTCGCGGGGCGCCTGTCTCGCACGACCGCCGCGCGGTCGCGTGTGTGTGCCGGCCGAGGCCGGCCCGACGTCACTCGGCGGGCTCGGCCGCCGGCTTGGCCGTGTGCTCGTTCTCGGTGTTGCCGATGCGCATCCCGTAGAACGAGCGGTGCACGAAGAACGCGCTGATCACGAAGAACACGGCCGCGACGACGATGCGCATCGTGACCCCGTTCTCGACGCTGCCCTGGAGGATCTCCGCGAGCTCGACCGCGAGGAGGCCGAAGAGCGTGGTGAACTTGATCACCGGGTTCATCGCGACGCTCGAGGTGTCCTTGAAGGGATCACCGACGGTGTCGCCGACGATCGCCGCCGCGTGCAGGTCGGTGCCCTTCGCCTTGAGCTCGGTCTCGACGACCTTCTTCGCGTTGTCCCAGGCGCCGCCCGCGTTCGCGAGGAAGAGCGCCTGGAAGAGGCCGAAGAGCGCGATCGCGATCAGGTACCCGATGAAGAAGTACGACTCGAGGAACGCGAACGCGAGCGTCGAGAAGAAGACCGTCAGGAAGATGTTGAACATCCCCTTCTGCGCGTAGACCGTGCAGATCTCGACGACCTTCTTGCTGTCCTCGACCGACGCCTTCTCCACGCCGTCGAGCTTGATGTTCGCCTTGATGAACTCGACCGCGCGGTAGGCGCCCGTCGAGACCGCCTGGGTGCTCGCGCCGGTGAACCAGAAGATCACCGAGCCACCCGCGAGCAGCCCGAGCAGGAAGGGCGGGTGCATCAGCGACAGACGCGTCAGCAGCTCGGGGCGCAGCCCCGTGAGCAGCACGATGATCGAGAAGATGAGGGTCGTCGCGCCGACCACCGCGGTGCCGATCAGCACGGGCTTGGCGGTCGCCTTGAAGGTGTTGCCGGCGCCGTCGTTCTCCTCGAGGAGCTCCTTGGCGATCTCGAAGTTCGCGTCGAACTTGAAGTCCTTCTTGATCTCGGCCTCGATGCCCGGGATCGTCTCGATCAGCGAGAGCTCGTAGACCGACTGTGCGTTGTCGGTGACCGGGCCGTAGCTGTCGACCGCGATCGTCACCGGGCCCATGCCGAGGAAGCCGAACGCGACCAGGCCGAACGCGAAGATCGGCGAGACGTCGACGTACGCGCCGGTCTCGGTCTGGAAGCGGATGATCGCGCCGAGCGCCTCGGACGTGCCCGCGTCGATCAGCGTGACGCCGTACGCCGCGCCCATCAGCAGGATGAAGACCATCCCGAGCCAGTACGCGCTGAAGTTGCCCGCCGTGAGGCCGGCGAGGACGTTGAGCGAGGCGCCGCCCTCCTTCGAGGCCGTCACGACCTCCCGGACGTGCCCCGACTCGGTCGAGGTGAAGGCCTTGACGACCTCGGGGATGACGGCGCCCGCGAGCGTGCCGCAGCTGACGATGATCGAGAGCTTCCACCACGCGCTCGTCACCCCGCCGACCTGGGGGATCAGCACGTAGCTGATCGCGAAGGTCGCGATGATCGAGACGATCGACGTGATCCACACCAGCAGCGTCAGCGGGTGCTCGAAGTTGAAGCGGACGAGGTTCTCGTAGCGGCTCTTCGAGATCGCCTCGTTGACGAGGTACGACGCGCCGCTCGCGACGACCATGACCACGCGGATCATGAAGATCCACACCAGCAGCGTGACCTGCGCGATGTACGCGGCGGTCCCCTCGGCGCCCGTGAGCACCAGGACGAGGAACGTGATCAGCGCGACGCCGGTGACGCCGTAGGTCTCGAAGCCGTCGGCCGACGGGCCGACCGAGTCGCCCGCGTTGTCGCCGGTGCAGTCGGCGATGACGCCGGGGTTGCGCGCGTCGTCTTCCTTGATCTTGAAGACGATCTTCATGAGGTCCGAGCCGATGTCGGCGATCTTCGTGAAGATGCCGCCCGCGATGCGCAGCACCGAGGCGCCCAGCGACTCACCGATCGCGAAGCCGACGAAGCAGGGGCCGGCCCACTCGCGCGGCACGAAGATCAGGATGAGCAGCATCATCAGCAGCTCGACCGAGATCAGCATCATGCCGATGCTCATGCCCGCCTTGAGCGGGATCATGTAGACGGGGTGGCCCTTGCCGCGGAGCGACGCGAACGCGGTGCGCGAGTTCGCGAACGTGTTGACGCGGATGCCGTACCAGGCGACGCCGTAGCTGCCGCCCGCGCCGATCAGCGCGAACACGAGGATCACCAGGACGCGGAGCCAGCGCTCGCCCGAGGGCAGGTGCGCGAACGCGAACACGCCGTAGTACACGACCATGATCGCGCCGATGAAGGCGAACAGGATCAGGATGAACTTGCCCTGCGTGACCAGGTAGGTCTTGCACGTCTCGTAGATCAGCTCGCTGATCTCGAGCATGCTCTTGTGCACCGGCATGTTCTTCAGCTGATTGAACATCACGAAGCCGAAGAGCAGGCCGAGCGCGCAGACGACGAGGCCCGACATCAGCAGCGTGCGGCCGTCGAGGCCGAGCATCGTCACGTCGCCGAAGTCCGGCAGCACGAGGTTCGCCTCGCCGCCGGCCTGATGGCCGTGCTCCTGGGCGCGCGCGAGCGCCGGGCTCGCGAGGACGGCGGCCGCGAGGGCGGCAGTGAAGGTGGCCGCGAGGCTTGATGCTCGGGCGAGGATCGAAGGCGTTCGTTGGGACATCAGCGGCTCCTGGAGGTCGTCGGCGCGAGCGTTCCGCCGCTCGCGGATCGGGCCGGGGCAGTCTTTCCCCTCGGCCCGCACGTCCCCGGCGGCGCCGCCTCATAGCAACGCCGCGAGCGCTCAGCAACGACATCGGCATGGGACGTGATTTTCCCGTGAACCGCGCCGGGCGTGTTTTCGTTGCGGCGAGGGCCGGTTCGGCTTATCACCGCGCCGCCTCACCCCGCCCCGCGGCGGCAGCAGTCGGGCGCGTCTTTCGGCGGCCGGGGTCGGAGCACCGAGGGAAGCCGAGATGGAGAATTTCGCACTGCTGGGCTACGCCGCGCCGATCGCGGGCGTCCTCGCCCTCGCCTACGCGTTCTGGCGCGCCTCGTGGGTCCGCAGCCGTGACGCGGGCACCGACAAGATGAAGGACATCGCCCACCAGATCCAGGTGGGCGCGATGGCGTTCCTGGCGGCCGAGTACCGCTACCTCGCGATCTTCGTGGTCGTCGTGGCGGCGATCCTCGCCGGTGCATCGACGTTCAGCGCGGAGCAGACGCCGCTGATCGCGGTGGCGTTCGTGGTGGGCGCGGGCGCCTCGGCGCTCGCGGGCTACTTCGGGATGCGCGTCGCCACCGACGCGAACGTCCGCACCACGGCGGCCGCGCGCATCAGCCTCCCGGCCGCGCTCGACGTCGCGTTCGCGGGCGGTTCGGTGATGGGCATGTGCGTGGTCGGGCTCGCGCTGCTCGGCCTCGGCGGCCTCTACCAGGTGTTCACGCTGCAGCTCTATCCCGGCGCGCAGAACCTCCGCCTGGTGCTGAACGTGCTGACCGGCTTCTCGATGGGCGCCTCGTCGATCGCGCTCTTCGCGCGCGTCGGCGGCGGCATCTACACGAAGGCGGCGGACGTCGGCGCCGACCTGGTCGGCAAGGTCGAGGTCGGCCTGCCCGAGGACGACCCGCGCAACCCGGCGGTGATCGCGGACAACGTCGGCGACAACGTCGGCGACGTCGCGGGCATGGGCGCGGATCTCTTCGAGTCGTACGTCGGCGCGATCATCGGCGCGATGGTGCTCGGCCTCTCGTTCCATGCGGTCAGCGTCAACGGCGACATGGGGCCGATCATGCTGCCGATGGTGATCGCAGCGGCGGGCGTCGTCTGCTCGATCATCGGCACCTTCTTCGTGCGCACGAAGGAGGGCGGCAACCCGCAGCACGCGCTCGACATGGGCGCGTTCGGCGCCGCGGGCGCGATGGCGGTGGCGACCTTCGGGCTCGCCTATCTGATGTGGCCCGAGGCCGGCACTGCGGTGATCGGCGGTCAGACCGATCGCGTGGTGACCTGGCTCGACGTCGGGATCGCGACCGTGATCGGGCTCGCGGTCGGCGTCGCGGTCGGCATGATCACCTCGTACTACTGCTCGATGGGCAAGGGCCCGGTGATGTCGATCGCCGAGCAGAGCAAGACCGGCCACGCGACGAACATCATCGCGGGCCTCGGCATCGGCATGCAGTCGACCGCGGTGCCGATCCTGCTGATCGCGGCGGGCGTCGTCGGCGCGGCGCACTTCGCGGGCCTCTACGGCGTGGCGATCGCGGCGCTCGGCATGCTCTCGACCACCGGCATCCAGCTCGCGGTCGACGCCTACGGCCCGATCGCGGACAACGCAGGCGGCATCGCCGAGATGAGCCACCAGGCGCCCGAGGTCCGCGAGCGCACCGACAAGCTCGACGCGGTCGGCAACACGACCGCCGCGATCGGCAAGGGCTTCGCGATCGCGTCGGCCGCGATGACGGCGCTCGCGCTCTTCGCCGCGTTCACCAAGCAGGCGCACATCACGGCGATCGACGTCAGCAAGCCGATGGTGATGGCCGGCATCTTCATCGGCGGCATGCTGCCGTACCTGTTCTCGTCGATGGCGATGCGCGCGGTCGGCGAGGCCGCGATGGACATGATCGAGGAGGTCCGCCGTCAGTTCCGCGAGATCCCCGGCCTGCTCGAGGGCACCGCGGCGCCCGACACCGCGCGCTGCGTCGACATCAGCACCAAGGCCGCCCTGCGGAAGATGGTGCTGCCCGGCGCGATGGCGATCGTCACGCCGGTCCTGGTCGGCTTCACGATGGGCGCCGAGCCGCTCGGTGGGCTGCTCGCCGGCGTGACCGTCAGCGGCGTGCTGCTCGCCATCTTCATGTCGAACGCGGGCGGCGCGTGGGACAACGCGAAGAAGAGCTTCGAGGGCGGCGGCTACAAGATGTCCGACGGAACGATCCACCCGAAGGGCTCGGAGGCGCACAAGGCGGCGGTCGTGGGCGACACCGTCGGCGACCCCTTCAAGGACACGGCGGGCCCGAGCCTCAACATCCTCGTGAAGCTGATGAGCGTGGTCGCGCTGGTGATCGCGCCGCTGCTCGTCCGCTGATCGGCAGGAGTGCTCGCTCCGGAGGCGCGCGCGAAGCGCGCGAAGCGCGCGAGCCGATTCATTCATCGAGAGGCGCCCTGCGCGTTTGCATTGCGCCGCCGCGCCTCTCTTCCGATGATAGGGGGCTGATGTCGCTCCCGAGCCCGGCCGAGGACGCGGAGGAGAGCGCAGTCGACACCTTCGTCGGCTGCGTGCTCGAGCTGCGCTATCGCGTCGAGGAGAAGCTCGGCGAGGGCGGCCTCGGCACGGTCTATCGCGCGCAGCACCTGAAGCTCGCGCGGCGGGTCGCGATCAAGGTGCTCCGCGACGATCTGCGCGGGATCCCGCAGATCCGCGCGCGCTTCGAGCGCGAGGTGAAGGCGCTCTCGTCGCTGTCGCACCCGAACGTCGTCACGATCACGGACTTCGGGATCTCGGACGGCATCCCCTTCCTCGTGATGGAGCTCGCGGAGGGGATCGAGCTGGCCAAGATGGTCGGCGAGCCGCTGCCGCCCGCGCGTGCGCTGTCGATCATCCGTCAGATCCTGGCGAGCCTCGCCTACGCGCACGAGCGCGACGTCGTGCACCGCGATCTCAAGCCGGCGAACGTGATCGTGCGGATGCTGCCGGACGGCCGCGATCACGTCACGGTGCTCGACTTCGGGCTCGCGAAGTTCGTGGGCGACGACGCCGGCGCCGACCTGACGCGCAGCGGTCTGGTCGTCGGCACTCCGGCCTACATGCCCCCCGAGCAGATGGCGGCCGGCGCGCGCAAGGCCGACGCGCGCTCCGACTTGTACGCAGCCGGGCTGATCATGTTCGAGCTGCTCGCGGGGCGCCGGCCCTTCCAGTTCGAGGAGCCGGCCGATCTCCTGCGCGCGCACCTCGTGATGCAGCCGCCCTCGCTCGCCGAGGCGCTGTCGGCGGGCTGGGTCGATCCGCGGGTCGAGTCGATCCTCACGCGCGCGCTCGCGAAGGCGCCTGACGAGCGGTTCCAGAGCGCCAAGGAGATGATCGACGCGATCGACGCGCTGCCCGCGGACGGGCTGGTGCGCGGCGGGACCGGACCTCGTGACGGACGCAAGGACTCGACGCGCCCCGCGCGCCCGACGCCGATCTCCGCCGAGGCGCGGGCGTCGCGCTCGCGGACCGCGGAGCGCGCGCGATCGATGGGGACCGGCG
>JALYRN010001055.1 GCA_030855295.1 Myxococcota bacterium
GCCGCGGACGCACGTCGGGCCGACCTGCTCGCGCGCGCGTCGGGGCGCACGTTCTGGGACGATCCCGATCGCGCGCGCGAGGTGATGACCGAGCTCGCCGAGCTCGATGATCGCGAAGCGTCGCGCGCCGCGCTCGAGCGCCGTATCGAGGGCGCCACCGATCTCGTGCGCGATCCCCGCGGCGCATCGGGCGCCGCGCGCGCGCACGGCGTGCTCGACGAGATCGAGCGCGCGCTGGCGATGCTCGAGCATCGCTTCCTGATCGAGGAGCGCGGCGATCGCGCCGACGTGATCCTCACGCTGAGCCGCATCGGTGCGAGCGCCGAGTCCTCGCGGCTGCTCACCGACCTCGCGGCCATCTACGAGGCTTGGGCCGACAGCCACGACGTTCGCGCGACGCGCCTCGATGCCGCCGACGACGCGCACGGTGCCGAGTCGATCACGCTGCACCTCGACGGCCACGGCCTCTACGGGCGCTTCCGCGGAGAGGCGGGCCTGCATCGGCTCGACGACGGCAGCCGCGGCAAGGACCGCCGGCGCTTCGCCGCGCGCGCGACGGTGCTGCCGTGCCCCGAGTCACCGCTCGCCGGCGCGTCGCTGGCGCGCACGCAGCGACGCGATCGCACGCGATTCGTGCTCGCGCACCCGTCGAGCTCGCTCGTGCTCGAGGCCGAGCTCCCGGACCTGCGCGCGAGCGCCCGCGACGCCGAGCTCGAGCGACTCCTCGGATGCTGGCTGCGCGCGCGCATCGAGGGAACCGCCACCGCGCCCGACACCGTCGTGCGCCGCTACGGCGTCGACGAGCGCTTCACCGTCGACGAGAGCTCGGGCCTGCGCCTGCGCACCAAGGACCTCGCGAGCACGGGCCTCGACGCGATCTTCGACGCACGCGTCCGAGCGCGCCTCGAGTCGTTCCGCTCGACGCCAGACTAGCGAACGCGTTCCCGCGGAGACGCCGAGTAGGCCCCCCACACCCGCGTGACCAGGAGAGCGGAGGCCCGGACGGTCACCAGAACTTCCACCACGGCTTGGAGGGAGGCTCTTCGGGCCCGGCGGGCGCGGCGGTCACGAGGCCGACGAGCTCGCCGCGCGCGTCGACCACGAACGGGATCGGTGACACGCGACGCTTCTCTGTCTTGTCGAACTCCTGGCGCGCCCACTGGATCAGCACGCCGATGCGCTGCGGATCGGTCGCCGACGTCGCGAAGAAGCCGTGCTCGGTGGGCACGCCGACCGCGATCATGTCGGTCCCCAGCTTCGCGACGACCTCGCGCATGATCTCGGGGACCAGGATCATCTCGGCGCCGTACTCCTCGCGGAGCACCACCGTGTGATCCTCGATGCGCTGGTAGCTCACCTTCGGCTTGCGCGCGGCGAGGTTCGCGATGGCCTCGCGATCGATGTCCTCGATCGACCGATCGCCTCGGTCGTTCGGCGACATCCGCACGATCGTCTGCGGCGTGTCCCACCCGTACGTGACCCAGGGCCCAGACGCGATCGGCCCGCCGAAGAGCCGTCGGTGCGCGGTCGCCGCCACGTGCGGCCACGACTCTTCGCGGAGGACGGGGAGGAGCGGTCCGTCGGGCCGTGCGCTGATCGACCCGGTCCTCGTTCCGGCGAAGAGAACCTGCTCGTGCCCGTCCATGGTGAACCCGCGACACTCGACCCCGTGCCGCTTGCAGGCGTCGACGTTCTGCTCGGCGTGCCCCGGCATCGCGAACACCACGGCGACCTTCTCGATCGGCTCGCCCTGACTCGTCTTGCTGCCCTGCGCCCTGGCGAGCTCTTTCAAGCGCGCGTCCGAGATCGCTCCGGTGACGTTGGTCTCGATCAGCGTGCGGGTGCGAGCATCGTAGAGCACGCCGTCATCCTACCGGCACCGACCAGCGGTTCACCCCTCGGCGCGCGTAGAAGACGCGCCGGCATCGCGCGCGCGATCGAGCCGTGGAGACGCTCGAGCGCACGGCGGCGGAACCGGAGGCGCTGTGGTCCGAGCTCCCGCGCGTGTCGCTCGACGGGCTGGCGTGCGCGCCGGGCCCCGCGCCGCGGGCGTCGAAAAGACGCACGTGCCGCAGGCGCGGGGCGGCGGTCGGGTACGCTCTGGCGCATGTCGGCTTCGCCTGGATGGGTGTCGGTCGTGTCCCTCGCGCTCGTGCTCTTCGCCGCGGCGCCGGTCGATGCGCAGGAGTGCTCGAGTCGGTGTCCACGCCGGGAGCGCGACGCGGCGGGTTGTTGTCCGTCGGCCGAGGAGCGCATGGCGGCGCGGTGCGTGCCCGCGCATCCCGATCGCTGCATCGCGTCGGGGCTCGCGTTCGAGCAGGGGGATGGCGTGACGGCCGATTCGGCGCGCGCGGCGGATCTCTATCGGCGCGCATGCGCGACGCGATCGGCGGAGGGGTGCCGTCGGCTGGGCGGGCTGACGCGGTCGGGCGTGGGGCTCGCACGCGATCCGGTGCAGGCGCTCGTGCTGCTGCGCACCGCGTGCGACGTGGGCGATGCCGAGGCTTGCTACCAGCACGGGGAGATGCACGAGCAGGGCGAGGGCACGCCGCACGACGAGCGCAGCGCGCGGCAGCGCTACGACCGCGCATGCGAGCTCGGGTATGCGCAGGGCTGCATGCGCGTCGCGACGATGATCGGCGACAGCGCGGCGCCCTCGGACCTCGAGCTCGGCGCGACGCTGCTCGAGCGCGCGTGTCGCGCCGGGATCGGCGAGGCGTGCCGCTCGCTCGCGGAGCGGTACGTCGCAGGGCGGGACGTCGCCGCCGACGTGTCGCAGGC
>JALYRN010000206.1 GCA_030855295.1 Myxococcota bacterium
CTCTCGCGCCAGCGCCTCGCGCGCGCGCTCCGCCTCGACGCGCGCGGTGCGCTCCAGCCGCAGCCGCCGCTCACCGAGGGTGGCCGACACCGCGCCGACGACGAGGAAAAGGACGACCCGCAGCTGATCGGTGGCCTTTGCGATCCCGAGCACGCCTCGCGGCTCCAGCTCGTACACCATGGCCACCGAGCAGATGACGCTCACCGTCAGCCCGGGCCCGAGCCCACCCAGGATGCTCGCCACGACCACCGCGAGCACGAAGACCATCAGCGGTGCGACGTGACCGAGCGTCGCCTCCAGCAGCACGCGGAGCGCGATCGCAGCGAATGCGAGCACGAACGCGAGCAGGAACGGAGCGAGCTGACGAGTCCGCGTCGACATCGAACGAGGTTCGGTACCCGATCGCTATGGTCCCGTCATCGTCCGCTGCCACGGCCTGACCGCCCGCGGACGGCCTGCCGTCGATCGAATCGCCGCTCGAGTGCCTCGCTGCTGTACCTTTCCCGCCGCACCGGGGGCCCACGCGCCGTGGGTGACAAGGAGATCGACAATGATTCGGAATTCCGTGTTGGTTTGCGCGCTGCTCGCGCTCGCGCTGAGCGGCTGCTGCATGGGCGGTGGCACGACCTCGACCGGCCCCGTGCCCACGGGCACCGCAGCGCCCGTCGTCGGCGCGGCGCCGATCGGCGCGGCCACCGCCTCGGTGACGCTCGCGCCCGGCTTCCTGCCCGACCCCGCCACGAGCACGGGCACCGCGGGCGGGCCCGTCGCCGCCAGCACGATGAACCCGATGTGCCGCGGCCACATCACGGCCGCGCCGAACCTCGTGCTGAACGCGACCGGCGCGTTCCCGAACCTCCGCGTGATCGTCAGCTCGCAGCAGGACACCACGCTCGTCGTGCAGCACCCCGACGGCAGCATCGTCTGCGACGACGACGGCGGCGAGAGCAACAACCCGCTGGTCACCGGACCCTTCGCCGCCGGCCAGCACCGCGTCTGGATCGGCTCCTACAGCCCGACCGCGGTCGGCGCGCCGTTCACGCTCGGCTTCTCGGAGCTCGAGTCGGTCACCGCGCTCACGCTCGCCACGCCCGGCGGCGGCGTCGCCCCGAGCGCGCCCGGCGCGCCGATCACGATCGCGCCCGGCTTCCTGCCCGATCCGCAGACCGCACGCGGCGTCGCGGGCGGCCCCGTCTCCGCGAGCACGATGGGCCCGACCTGCCGCGGCTACATCACGGCCACGCCGAGCCACGTGCTCACGACGACGGGCGCGTTCACGAACCTCCGCGTCATCGTCAGCGCGCAGAGCGACACCACGCTGGTGATCCAGCGCTCGGACGGCACGGTCCTCTGCGACGACGACAGCGAGATCTTCAACCCGATCATCGAGGGCGCCTTCCCGCCCGGCGTGCACAACGTCTTCGTCGGCACGTACAGCGCGGCGACGGCGGGCGCGCCCTACACCGTCGGCTTCACCGAGCTCGGCTCGGTGACCGCGGCGTCGCTCGCCGGCGGCATGTGATCGCGCGGCTCTACAACAGCGGCGAGCAGAGCCGGCCCATGCCCTCCTTGATGCGGGTGAGCTTGGGCCGGCGCCGCCACACCGCGAGGCTCACCTCCTCGGTCCGGGCGAGATCCTCCTCGAAGATGCGCTGCAGCTCGATCACGACGTCGGGGTCGTAGAGCACCGCGATCATCTCGAAGTTCAGCCGGAAGCTGCGCACGTCGAGGTTGGCGCTGCCGACGGTCGCGAAGCGGCCGTCGACGACCATCGCCTTGGTGTGCAGCATGCCGCCGACGTACTCGTGCACGTGCACGCCGGCCGCGAGCAGGTCGTCGTAGAAGCTGCGCCCCGCGTGGAAGGTCACGCGGTGGTTCGACTCGCGCGGCACGATCAGCTTCACGTCGACGCCGCGCATCGCCGCGGTCTGCAGCGCGACCAGCATCGCGCGATCGGGCACGAAGTACGGCGTCGTGATCCACACCGTGCGCCGCGCCGACGCGATCGCCGCGAAGAGCAGTCGATGGATCGACTCGACGCGCTCGTCGGGCCCCGACTCCACGATCTGCACGATCGATCCGCCGGTCTTCGGGATCTCGGGAAAGAACGCCGGCGCCGTCAGGTCGCGGCGCGCCGCGAAGTACCAGTCCTCGACGAAGATGCGCTGCAGGTCGGCCACCGCCGGTCCGTCGATGCGCAGGTGCAGGTCGCGCCACGGAACGAACATGTCGCCGATGTTGATGCCGCCGGCGAACCCGACGCGCCCGTCGACCACCATCAGCTTGCGGTGGTTGCGCAGGTTGATCGTCGCCGCGCGCCGGATCGGATCGAGCGGGAAGAACGGCCTCGCGCTCCCGCCCGCGCGGCGCAGCGCGCGACACGCGGGCCCGAGGCCGACGCTGCCGAAGCCGTCGTAGAGCAGGCGCACGCGCACCCCGCGCTCGGCCGCCGCGAGGAGCGACGCGAGGAAGCGCCGCCCCGTCTTGTCGGGCCGGAAGATGTAGTACTCGAGGTGGATGTGATCGGTCGCGGCGTCGATCGCCTCCGTCATCGCGGCGTACGTCGCCTCCGCGCCGACCAGCACGCGCACCGCGTTGCCCGCGCGGATCTCGCCGCGCGTCGCGGCCGACGCGAGCCGCATCACACCCTGCTGCTCCTCGGGCTGCGCGGCGATCACCTGCTCGCGCTCGGCGTGCTGCGACGGGAACTGATCGGAGATGCGATCCTCGAGCCGCTCACGCATCGGCGCGTTGACGATCACGCGGTGCCGCACCGGCCGGCGGATGCGATCGCGCCCGAGGTACCAGAACAGGATCACGCCCGCGACCGGCACGAAGAGCAGCACGAGGATCCACGCGAAGGTCGCGGCGGGCTCTTTCTTGCGCAGCAGCACCATCGGCACGAAGGCGAGCGCCAGGACCTCCGCCGCCGTCGCCAGCAGCGAGAGCAGATCCCACGACGAGACCTCGAGCCACGCGTCCCCCACGCAAGGGCGTTCTACCACCTTGCTCCGCGGACGCCGCTCGCGCGACACTGCGACCGACGCATGGACGACGGCATTCGCAGCGCGCCGGCCACCTTGGGTGGCAAGGGCAATCACGAGCGGAACCCGGGCACCGAGCTGCAGCTCGGCTGGGTCGAGGACGTGCGGGTCAACCGCAGCGCGGTCGAGCGCCGCTGCGCGAGCCTGCCGGGGCGCCGCACCGTCAAGAAGGAATGGCAGATCGCGTGGCTGCTCAAGGCGATCACGCTGATCGACCTGACGACCCTCGCGGGCGACGACACCAAGGGCAACGTGCAGCGCCTCTGTGCGAAGGCGCGCCAGCCGGTGCGCCGCGATCTGCTCGAGGCCTACGGCGTCGCCGACCTGCCGATCACGACCGGCGCGGTGTGCGTCTACCACGACCTCGTGCGCACCGCGGTCGAGTCCCTCGAGGGCACGAGCATCCCGGTCGCCGCGGTCAGCACCGGCTTCCCCGCGGGGCTGACGCCGCTCGACACCCGCCTCGAGGAGATCCGCCGCAGCGTCGCCGAGGGCGCGCGAGAGATCGACATCGTGATCCACCGCGCGCAGGTGCTGACCAGCGACTGGCGCTCGCTCTACGACGAGGTCCGCGCGATGCGCGCGGCGTGCGGGCACGCGCACATGAAGGCGATCCTCGCGACCGGCGAGCTCGCGACGATGCGCAACGTCGCGAAGGCTTCGATGGTCTGCATGATGGCGGGCGCCGACTTCATCAAGACCTCGACCGGCAAGGAGAGCGTCAACGCGACGCTGCCGGTCTCGCTCGTCATGATCCGCTGCATCCGCGAGTACCGCGCGCGCACCGGGCACATCGTCGGCTACAAGCCCGCGGGCGGCATCCGCACCGCGAAGCAGTCGCTCGAGTACATGGCGCTGATGAAGGAAGAGCTCGGCCGCGAGTACCTCGAGCCCGACCTCTTCCGCTTCGGCGCGAGCGCGCTCCTCACCGACATCGAGCGCCAGCTCGAGTTCCACCTCACCGGCCGCTACTCCGCCGCCCACCGCCATCCCATGGCCTGAGCACCGGTCGACCCAACCGGAGCGCAGCGACGCAAGGCCAGGCGGGTCTTGCCCCATCCCAACCAAAAACGCCGCGGAGCGGCCGATTATGGATAGCAGTCTGATCAAGCGAGTGTTCGACAGCATGGAGTACGGCCCGGCCCCCGAGGCGGACGCGCCTGCGAACGAGTGGCTCGATCGCCACGGGCGCCGCTTCGGCAGCTACATCGACGGCGCGTGGCGCGCGCCGAGCGGCAAGGAGTACTTCGCGACCAACGCGCCGGGCCGCGGGAACGCGAAGCTCGCCGACGTCGCGCAGGCGAGCCCCGAGGACGTCGACGCCGCGGTGCAGGCCGCCGCGCGCGCGCTGCCCGCGTGGCAGAAGCTCGGCGCGCACGGCCGCGCTCGCTACCTCTACGCGATCGCGCGCCACATCCAGAAGCACTCGCGGCTGCTCTCGGTGATCGAGTCGCTCGACAACGGCAAGCCGATCCGCGAGTCGCGCGACATCGACATCCCGCTGGTGGCGCGGCACTTCTACCACCACGCCGGCTGGGCCCAGCTGATGGAGAAGGAGCTGCCCGACCAGGCGCCGATCGGCGTCGTCGCACAGATCATCCCGTGGAACTTCCCGCTGCTGATGCTCGCGTGGAAGATCGCGCCGGCGCTCGCGATGGGCAACACGCTGGTGCTCAAGCCCGCCGAGTTCACGTCGCTGACCGCGCTGCTCTTCGCCGAGATCTGCCACGAGGTCGGCGTGCCCAAGGGCGTCGTCAACATCATCACCGGCGACGGCCGCACCGGCGCCGCGCTGGTGAACCATCCGGGCGTCGCGAAGATCGCGTTCACCGGCTCGACCGAGGTCGGCCGCATCATCCGCCAGGCGACCGCGGGCAGCGGCAAGAAGCTCTCGCTCGAGCTCGGCGGCAAGTCGCCCTTCGTGGTGTTCGAGGACGCCGATCTCGACAGCGTGGTCGAGGGCGTCGTCGACGCGATCTGGTTCAACCAGGGTCAGGTCTGCTGCGCGGGCTCGCGCATCCTCGCGCAGGAGAGCATCGCGCCCGAGCTCCTCGCGAAGCTGCGCACGCGCATGGAGACGCTGCGCGTCGGCGACCCGCTCGACAAGTGCATCGACATCGGCGCGATCGTCGCGCCGATCCAGCTCGAGCGCATCCAGGAGCTCGTGCAGCAGGGGCAGGACGAGGGCGCCTCGATGTGGCAGCCGAGCTGGAGCTGCCCGACCGACGGCGTGTTCTATCCGCCGACGATCCTCAGCGACGTCTCGCCGGCCTCGACCGTCGCGCAGGTCGAGATCTTCGGGCCGGTCGTGGTGTTCATGACGTTCCGCACGCCCGACGAGGCGGTCGCGATCTCGAACAACACCACGTACGGCCTCGCCTCGAGCGTGTGGACCGAGAGCCTCAACCTCGCGCTCGACATCGCGCCGAAGATCAAGGCGGGCACCGTCTGGATCAACTGCACGAACGTGTTCGATGCCGCCGCCGGGTTCGGCGGCTATCGCGAGAGCGGCTACGGCCGCGAGGGCGGCAAGGAAGGCCTCTACGAGTACGTGAAGCCGCGCTGGCAGCTCGAGCGCAGCAGCAGCAGCAAGGCGAAGAAGAACGTCGCCGAGCGCGCCAAGGCGAGCGCGGTCGCGACCGGCCTGCCCGCCGCACCGGCGCCGGGATCGAATGGTCTTCCGGGGATCGATCGCACCGCGAAGCTCTACGTCGGCGGAAAACAGGCGCGCCCCGATCAGGGCTACGTGCTGCCGGTGATGGATCCGAAGGGGCGCGTCGTCGGCCAGGTCGGCCACGGCAACCGCAAGGACATCCGCAACGCCGTCGAAGCCGCGCACGCCGCGGCGGGCTGGGCCAAGCAGACCGGTCACCTGCGCGCGCAGGTCCTCTACTACATCGCCGAGAACCTCGAGGCGCGCGCCGCCGAGATGAGCGCCCGCATCGCCGCGATGACCGGCGACAAGAAGAGCGCCCAGACGGAAGTGAAGCTCGCGGTCGAGCGCCTCTTCACCTACGGCGCGTGGGCCGACAAGCACGACGGCCTCGTGCACTCGACGCCCCATCGCAACGTGACGATCGCGATGAACGAGCCGATCGGCGTGATCGGAATCGTGTGCGGCGACGACGCGCCGCTGCTCGCGCTCGTCAGCGCGATCGCGCCCTGCGTCGCGATGGGCAACACCGTGGTCGCGGTGCCGAGCGAGCGATATCCGCTCGCGGCGACCGACCTCTACCAGGTCTTCGACACCAGCGATCTGCCGGGCGGCGTCGTCAACATCGTCACCGGCCTGCGCGCCGAGCTCGCGCCGGTGCTCGCGGCCCACGACGGCGTCGACGCGATCTGGTACCTCGGCCCCGACGGCGACCTCGTCGCCGCGGTCGAGAAGGCGAGCGGCGGCAACATGAAGCGCACGTTCTGCACGCACGGCGCCGAGCGCGACTTCTTCGACGCGCAGCAGGCCGAGGGGCGCGAGTGGCTGCGCGAGGCGACGCAGGTGAAGAACATCTGGGTCCCCTACGGCGAGTGATCCGGGCGGATGGCGAAGCCGCGCGGGCGACCTGACGATCTCGACGAGGACGCGGTCCCCCTCTGGCGCGATCCAGCGCGCATGCGCCAGGCGCTCGCCGACTCGACGCGCACGTTCCGCCTCGTCTTCACGACGCATCGTCCGCTCGCGATCGCGCTGTTCGGCCTCGGCGCGATCGGCGGCGCGGTCCCTGCCGCGATCGCATGGACGGCGCGGTGGATCGTCGACGCGATCGTGCGCGCGCTGGAGGCGCCCGAGGCCCGCCGCGAGGTCTTGATCGCGGTCGCGGTCGAGCTCGGCCTCGTGCTGCTCGCGAGCGCGATCAAGCGCGCGCAGCACATCTCCGGGTCGTTCCTGCGCGCGCTCCTCGCGCAGCGCGTCAACGAGCAGATCCTCGAGAAGGCGCTCCACCTCGAGCTGGCCGACTTCGAGGATCCGAAGCTCTACGATCGCATGTCGCAGGCGCGCCGCGAGGCGTCGAGCCGGCCGCTCGATCACGTCACGGGCGCGATCGGGCTCGCCCAGAACACGATGGCGCTCGCGGGGCTCGCCGCGCTGCTGATCCCGATCTCCCCGCTCGCGGTGATCGCGATCGTGATCGCCGCGATCCCTTCGTTCATCGGAGAGACGCGCTTCAGCAAGGACGCGTTCCGTCTCTTCAAGTGGCGCGCGCCGGAGTCGCGCAAGCAGAACTACTACGAGATGATGCTCGCGCGCGCGGACTACGCGAAGGAGGTGAAGCTCTTCGGGCTCGGCCGCCTCTTCCTCGATCGCTACCGCGAGATCTTCTGGAAGCTGTGGAACGCCGACCGCCACCTGACGCTGCGGCGCGGCGCGTGGGGCTTCTTGCTCGCGGGGATCGGAACGCTCGCGTTCTACGGCGTCTACGCGTGGATCGCGTGGGAGGCGGCGAGCGGGCGCCTCTCGCTCGGCGACATGACGATGGCGCTGCTCGTCTTCCGTCAGGGCCAGTCGACGCTCACCGAGGTGCTCGGCCGCGTCGGTGCGCTCTACGACGACCACCTCTACCTGCGCACGCTCTGGGACTTCCTCGATCACGAGCGCGACGACGTGCCGCGCGGCACCGCGACCGCCGGCCCCGATCCCAGCGACGGAGTCCGCTTCGAGGACGTCTGGTACACCTACCCCGGCGCGAAGACGCCTGCGCTCCGCGGCATCACGCTGCACCTGCCGCCGCGCCGCAAGCTCGCCCTCGTCGGCGAGAACGGCGCCGGCAAGACCACGCTCATCAAGCTGCTGACGCGGCTCTATCGCCCGACGAAGGGCCGCGTGACGCTCGACGGCCTGCCGCTCGACGCATGGGACGAAGACGCGCTGCGCCGGCGCATCGGCGTCATCTTCCAGGACTTCGTGCAGTACCAGATGCTCGTCGGCGAGAACATCGGCGTCGGCGACGCCCTCGCGATCGACGACGAGGAGCGCTGGAGAGAGGCCGCCGAGAAGGGCACCGCCCTCGACTTCGTGCCCGACCTCCCGAAGGGCTTCCACACCCAGCTCGGCAAGTGGTTCGACGACGGACAGGAGCTCTCCGGCGGGCAGTGGCAGAAGATCGCGCTCTCGCGCGCGTTCATGCGGCGCGACGCCGACATCCTCGTCCTCGACGAGCCCACCGCCGCGATGGACGCCGAGGCCGAGGCCCGCATCTTCGCGCGCTTCCGCGCGCTCACCGAGACGCGCACCGCCGTCCTGATCTCGCACCGCTTCTCGACGGTGCGCATGGCCGACGAGATCGCCGTGATCGAGAACGGCGTCGTCAGCGAGCACGGCTCGCACGAGGCGCTGATGCAGCTCGGCGGCCGCTACGCGCGCCTGTTCACGCTGCAGGCGCAGGGCTATCGCTGACCCGGTCCGGAGCGCTTCCGTGGAGCATCGAATTACGTCATCCTGTTGCCACCATGCCGCCGAACGGGTTAGCTGAGCAGATGAGCGAGACGATCGAGAGCCTTCCCATCGTCCGAGCGCTGCTCCGGTTCGGATACTCGATCGAGTGGCATCGCGCGGAAACCGCCGAGGCAGAGCCAGAGATCAAGCGCTGTGTGGTCGCCGACCTCGACGAGACTTGGGAGGGGCGGGGCGCCGACGACGGCAAGGCCCTCGATGACGCGCTGACGAAGCTCGCGCCCTCGAAGATCGCGCGCGCCCTGATCGAGCGGGCCGCCGGACAGATGTCGAAGGACTCCGGCAGCGCGGAGATGCGCGTCGCGATGCGACCCGACGAGAGCGCGTACTCGCCGGCCGCGAGCGCGGCCCCGCGCGACCTGCGCGCGATCCTCGCCGACCTGCAGATGGTCGCGGCGCGCGTCGAGGCCGGCATCCCGGAGGCCGCGCTGATGGCGCCGCCGCTGCAGAAGCTGCACGTGCTCGCGTGGATCTCGCGCGGCCGCACGCTCGAGCACGAGGCCTCTCGCAACCGCGCCGCGTCCGACGCGACCGGCACGATCGCGCGGCGCCTCACGACGCTCTGCAAGACGTGGTGGCCCGGCTCGGTGCGCGCGCTGCAGCTCGACGCGACGCCGGATCGCGCCACGCGCGAGCAGGGCCTGCC
>JALYRN010001056.1 GCA_030855295.1 Myxococcota bacterium
GAGCGGGCGAGCCGATCGACCCCCAGCAGGAGTGCTCGCCCCGAAGGGCGCGGACGGAAGCGCGCGCAGCGCGCGGACGGAAGCGCCCGGAGCGGGCGAGCCGATCGACCCCCAGCAGGAGTGCTCGCCCCGAAGGGCGCGGACGGAAGCGCGCGCAGCGCGCGGCTCGTGCCACGCCGTGCGGCTCAAGATCGACGAGGATCCGGTCGAAGCGGTAGGACGGGCCGATGTCGAGCAAGCGCGAGCGCGACCACACGCAGCAGCACGTCGTCGTTCCGGCGGTGATCGCTGGCGAGCGGCGCGGCGTGCTCACGGTGCTCGCGGGGCCGCAGCCCGGCCGACTGATCGCGCTCACCGACGAGGAGCTGACGATCGGCCGGAGCGACGAGTCGACGATCGCGCTCGACGACGACTCGCTGTCGCGGCGACACGTCCGCCTGTTCCGCGCACACCAGCGCTACTTCGTCGAGGACCTCCAGAGCACGAACGGCAGCTTCGTCGACGGCGCGCGGATCACCGTGCCGGTCGCGCTCGAAGACGGCATGCGCGTGCAGCTCGGCGCCACCACGGTGATGCGCTTCGCGATGCGCGATCAGGCCGAGGTGGAGGCGACGCGCCGCGTGTACGAGGCGACGGTGCGCGATCGCCTGACCGGCGTGTTCAACCGGCACTTCCTCGACGAGCGCTTGCTCTCGGAGATGAGCTACGCGAAGCGACACGGCACCACGCTCTCGGTGCTCTTCGTCGACGCCGATCACTTCAAGGCCGTCAACGACACGCACGGGCACGCCGGGGGCGACGAGGTGCTGCGTCAGATCGCGTCGCTGCTGCAGCGCACGATGCGCAGCGAGGACGTCGTGGCGCGCTACGGCGGCGAGGAGTTCGTGGTCGTCGTGCGCGGCATCGCCGCGATCGGCGTGCTCGCGGTCGCCGAGCGCCTGCGCGCCGGCGTCGAGGCCCTGCGCATCGAGGTCGCGGGCGCGCACGTCCCGGTGACGATCAGCGTCGGCGTCGCGACGCAGAGCCCCGAGAGCGACCACGCCGGCGTCGAAGAGCTGCTCGCCGTCGCGGATGCCGCGCTCTACCGCGCCAAGGCGAGCGGCCGGAACCGCGTGTTCCTGGCCTGACCAGCCGCCGCGATCTCGAGCCGAGATGCGCTACAACGGCGTTCGGAGAATCACGCGATGAGCTTTGGTCGAAATCCGTACGTGGCGAAGGCCGAGGCCGCCGAGCTGAAGGCGGCCGATGCGACCGACGATCGGGCGCGCGAGCTCGCCTATCGCGACGCGGCGCACCTCTGGGATCGCGCTGCGGAGCGCGAGAAGCCGGGCAAGCGACGCGACGAGTACACCGCGAGCGCGGAGCGGAACCGCGCGCTCGCCGACGGTGAGCCGATCGAGGACGAGGGGACCGCACCGAGCCCGCTGACGGGCCCCGACACGCTGCCGGACCCCCTCGATCCGAAGCGGATGAACTGAGCCCCACGGGGTGCTCGCGAGCTCGCCACGGCCTCACTCCGAGCTGTCGCCGTCGTCGCCGCCGTCCCGCTCGAGCAAGTGGCCGTCGAGCCGCTGCGCCTCGACCTCGCGCTGCTTCGCCTGCTGGTCGCGCTCCGCCTTGGTGCGACCGTGCTTCGCGCGGTTGGCCTCGGCGAGGCGCGCCTTCTCCTCGCGCGCCTTCTGCTTCCGGTAGCGGTTCAGGTTGACGACGTTCCCCATCGCACGAGCATGCCCGACCGCCGCCGATCGCACACGGCCCGCGTTCCCGTATCCTCGCGCAGCTCGCGCGTGTCGGCGCGAGCGGGAGCGCTGAGATGTGGAGCCTGCGCTCGGTCGCGATCCGGACCGACCTCTTTCTCACGGCGTTCGACGGTGAGGTGATCGATCGGGAGCGGTACGTCGTCATCCGCACGCCGTCGAACCCCAGCTACTGGTGGGGAAACTACCTCGTCTATCCGGAGCCTCCCGACGCGACGTCGCATCGCGTGTGGCTCGACGACTCCGCGCGCGAGCTGCCGGGGATCGCAGCGACGCTCCTCGCGTGGGATCGGCCCGACGGCGCGAGCGGCGACCTCGCCCCGTTCCTGCGTGACGGCTTCGCGATCGACGACGGAACGATCCTGACGGCGACGTGCCGCGATCTGGTGATGCCGCCGCGCCACAACGACGACGTCTCGGTCGCGCCCCTCGCGGGCGATGCGCACTGGGACGAGGCCGCGCGCGCGCTCATGAGCGCGTTCGCGCCGCGCCGCAGCGGCACGCTCGACGACCTGCGCGCGTTCGTCGTGCGGCAGCTCGCGCGCTATCGCGCGATGCAGGACGCCGGCATCGGGCAGTGGTACGGCGCGTTCGTCGGCGGGGAGCTCGCGGGCACGCTCGGCCTCGTACGGGTCGAGGGGAGCGCCCTCGGACGCTTCCAGCTCGTCGGGACCGATCCTCGGTTCGCGCGGCTCGGCGTGTGCTCGACGCTCGTGCACGAGGTCGCGCGGCGCGCGCTCGAGGAGCAGGGCTTCGCGACGCTGGTGATGGCCGCCGACGCCGACTACCACGCCGCGAAGGTGTACGAGTCGGTCGGCTTCCACGCGACGGAGCGCCTGCTCTCGGTGATCCGCAAGCCGCCCACGGCCTGACGCGGCTCGCGCGTGGCTCAGTTCCGGCGGCGGCTCTCGAGCAGGGCCGCGAGCACCGCGACGAGCTCGCCGGGATCGACCGGCTTGGCGAGGTGGGTGTCGAAGCCGGCGCGCAGCGCTCGCGCCGATCCTCGGCGCGCGCGTACGC
>JALYRN010001057.1 GCA_030855295.1 Myxococcota bacterium
CTCCGCGAGCTGCGGCTCGACCTCGCGGCAGGCGCCGCACCAGCTCGCGACGAACGCCAGCAGCACCACCGAGCCGCGCATCGATGCGAGCGTGACCTCGCCGCCGCCCTCGAGAGGTCGCGCCCGGAACGCGGGCGCGGGCAGGCCGATCAGCGAGCGTGGCTGCGCGAGCGCGGCGCTCGACGCGATCACCGCTGCGGCCGCGAGCGCCACGCACACCGCGAAAGCCCACGCCCTCATCCGACGAGGTCCCTCGGCCTCCAACTCGTTCATCAGTCGACCACGCTCATCAATCGACCACGACGCCGACGCCGACGATCGGACCGCCGAGATCGACCCCGCCGCCCTCTCCGTCCAGCGGCTGCAGCGCGACGTGCTCCCACCCTGCGTAGACGTCGACGCGATCGATGCGCAGCCCGAGCGTGCCCCGCAGCTGCGCGACGAGCGCCGAGCCGACGGTGCCGATCGACGCCTCCGCGGAGAGCAGGACCGGCTCCTCGATCATCACGTCGAGCCCGAGCACGCCGTCGATGCCGAACACCGAGCCGAGCCAGTCGTGGAAGTGACGGAGCGCGACGCCGATGCGGAGCTGCGCCTCGGGCAGATCGATCGCGCGCAGCCCGACGCCGACGCGCCCGAGCACGAGCGAGTCGAAGCCGGCAGAGGAGGGCTCGATGAACGCCGTGTACCTCGCGAAGAGATCGATCGACCACGGCAGCTCGACGCGCGCCGCCACGGTGCCGCGGCCCACTCCGTCGAGCACGTAGCCGGCGTCGGCGGAGACGAGAACATCGTCCGAAAGGTAGCGCTCACCACCCGCGCGGTCGACGCGTGCGTCCTCGCGCGACCCGCCCCGCCGCGGCCTCTCCTCGCGCAACCGTCCCCGTTTCCGCTACCGTCTCCCGCGACTCGAGCGCTCGCAGCCCCGACTGTTTTCAACACATGCACGGCGGAATCGCACTCTCCACGATCCCCACGCGCGACCTGCGCACGATGCTCACGCGGCTGCACCGCGGCGAGCTCGCCTGTCCGATCACGCACCAGACGCTGGTGGTCGCGGGCCTGCCGCACCTCGTCGATCGCGTGGGCTTCCTCTCGGGCCTCGACGGAAGCGCGGTGCGCGCGGTGCTCGTCGCGGTCATCTCGGAGCGCACGGCGGTGGAGGCGCGCGCCGCACGAGGCGGAGGGTGAGCCGCCGCGCCGCCAAGGGACGCGCGGCCGATCCGAGCCGCGGCGCCACGCCGTACCGCGGCGGCGCGCCAGCGGACGCGAAGGACGCGCCGGAAGAGAGCGGCCTGGTCGGCGAGCTGATCCGCCAGTTCGCCGATCCGTTCGCGTTCTATCGCGAGCTCGTGCAGAACTCGATCGACGCGGGCGCCACGCAGATCCACGCGCAGCTCGTGTGGGAGCCGGGGCCCGACGGCGAGCCCGGCATGCTGCGGGTCTCGGTGCGCGACGACGGCTCGGGCATGCCGCGCGAGGTCCTCGAGGAGGATCTCACGGTGCTCTTCCGCTCGACGAAGGAGGCGCGCGACGACGCGATCGGAAAGTTCGGCATCGGGTTCGTCTCGGTGCTCGCGGTGGAGCCGGACGTCGTGATCGTCGACACGTCGATCGGCGACGGCGCGCGCTGGTCGCTGCACCTGCACGCCGATCAGACGTTCGATCTCTACCGCGCCGACGCGCCGCCCGAGCGCGGCACCTCGGTCACCCTGCACATCGCGCTGGCGGCGTCCGAGCAGCCCGCCTTCTTCGAGCGCTCGGAGGCGGCGCTGCGGCGCTGGTGCCGCCACGCGCGCATCCCGATCCGCTTCGTCGCGCTCGAGCCCGGCCGCGGCGAACCGGTGCGCGACGTGCGCATCGACGAGCCGCTCTCGCTCGACGCGCCGATCACGGTCCACGCGCGCAGCCGCGACGGGCGCACGACCGTCGTCGCCGGTCTGCCGCGTCCGGGCGAGCGCTACGGCGCGTTCTACAACCAGGGGCTGCTCCTGCACGAGACGCGCGATCACGAGCTGGGAGAGGTCGCGTTCAAGGTGATGGACGCGCGGCTCGAGCACACGCTCAGCCGCGACGACGTGCGTCGCGACGAGCACCACGCGCGTGCGGTCGAGCTGGTCGCGCGAACGATCCGCGGCCCGCTGATGGAGGCGCTCGCCGAGCGCATGAGCCACGCCGCCGAGGTGCACGCGCGCGGCGGTGACGGTGGTGCCGCGCAGCTGCTCGAGCTGATCGAGGCGCACTCCCGCTCCGGGCTCCACATCGCGCCGAGCGGGGTGAAGCTCCCGATCGTCCCGCTGCCCGGCGGCGCGCGCGTCGCGACGATCGACGCGCTCGGTCTCGCCTCGTTCGAGGGCCGCACGCCGCTCGCCACCGCGCTCGCGCGCGCCGGCAAGGTCGTGCTCGATCTCGGGCTCGCACCGGCAGAGACCGAGCGCCAGCGCGTCGTGACGTGGCTCGCGCAGAGCATGGAGATCGCGCTGCCGCGTGACGCCGACGTCTGGTCGCTGATCGAGCCGCTCGAGCCCACGCCGTCGGACGAGGCGCTGCTCTCGAGCGTCGCCGAGCGCCTGGGGCAGGTGCTCCGCCGGCCGAGCGAGATCGTGATCGCGAACGTGCACGGGAGCGCGCGGGCCTCGCTCGCCCTGCCCGGGAGCGCGCGGCGCGATCCCTGGCTCGTGCCGACGTCCGACCTCGACGCCGATCCGTTCCGGCTCCTCGCGCGCCCGCCGCTGGTGCTGCGCGCCGATCATCCGATCGTGACGGC
>JALYRN010000207.1 GCA_030855295.1 Myxococcota bacterium
GCCCCCACGCGAGGAACGCGCGCGAGCGCGGCCACGTCGGCCGAGTGGAAGAACGCGACGTGCCCGCAGCGCCCGCGCCGCGCCGCTGCGATCAGCCCCGACGGAACGCCCCAGTGGCTCGCGATCACGTCCCAGCGCGCCGCGCCCTCGTCGATCGCCCGCGCGAGCGCGAACGGCCAGCTCAGCGCGCCGATCCACGCCAGTGGATCGCGCGCGAGATTGTCGGGGGCGCCGTCGCGATGGAAGGTCCGCTGGAGCGCGCGCGGGCGCGCGTACGGTACCCAGCGCACCGACACGCCGGGGGAGGGCTGCGTCCACGGCGGGCGCCCCTCGAGATCGCGATCGGGCTCGGGCGCGATGACCTCGATCCGATGCCCGCGCGCCGCGAGCGCGCGCGCCATGCCGAGCACGAAGCAGCCCGACACGTCGCCCACGTACCGAGGGAAGCTCGTCGTCGGCATCCCGACGATCACGCGCGCCGTCTCGACATCGCCGTGCGCGCGAGCAGGAACGGGATGATCACGAGCCCGTGGCGCAGCCCGATGCCGCTCTGCTCGTCGGCGTAGATCGGGCGCACCGTCACCTCGCCGACCCGGAGCCGCGCGGCCGCCATGCGCCCCAGCAGATCGTTCGGATAGCCGTAGCCGGGCCACATCCGATCGAGCGCGACCCGGCGCGCGGCACCGCGCGAGATCGCGGTGTAGCCGCACTGCGAGTCGCGCACGAGAAGACCGGTCGCGAGGCTCGTCAGGCGCGAGAGCACGTGGTTGGCGACGAAGCGGTGCGCCGGCATCGCGGCGGCGGCGCTGGGGTGCGAGAGGCGATCTCCCTTGCAGTAGTCGACCTCGCCGCGCGCGACCGGCTCGACCACGCGCTGCAGATCGGAGGGATCCATCTGCGCGTCACCCGCCATCACCGCAGCGACGTCGGCGCCTCCCTCGAAGGCGACGCGGCAGCCGGTCGCGATCGCCGCGCCGACGCCGCGATTGCTCGCGTGCCGCACGACGGCGACGCGCGGATCGCCGAACGCCTCCGCCGCCTCCGCGGTCGAGTCGCTCGACGCGTCGTCGACCACGATCACGCGATCGACGAAGCCCGGGATCCCGGCGAGGGTCCGCGCGACGAGGCGCGCCTCGTTGTACGCGGGGACGACGACGGCGACGCGCGCACCTACGAGCATCGACCGCCTGCGAGCATCGATCGCCTACGTAGCACCAGAGAGCTGATCCGATCCGAGCCGCGCGCTACTCGACCGTGACGGTCTTCGCGAGGTTGCGCGGCTGGTCGACGTCGGTGCCCTTGAAGTCGGCGACGTAATACGAATAGAGCTGCAGCGGGAGCACCGTCAGGAACGGCGTGATCGTCTCGTGCACGCTCGGGATCTCGATCACGTCCTGCGACATGCTGTGCGCCGACTCGTCGCCCTCGGTCGCGATCGCGATGACCTGGCCCTCGCGCGCCTTCGCCTCCTGCAGGTTGCCGCTCGTGCGCTCGTACCAGCGATCCTTCGGCATGATCACGAAGACCGGGACGGCGGAGTCGATCAGCGCGATCGGCCCGTGCTTCATCTCGCCCGCCGCGTAGCCCTCGGCGTGTACGTACGAGATCTCCTTGAGCTTGAGCGCGCCCTCGAGGGCGATCGGGAAGTTCAGCCCGCGGCCCAGGAAGAGCACGTCGCGCGCGTCGCGATAGCGCTTCGCGATGTTGGCCACGAGCTGCCGGGTGCCGAGCACGACGTCGCGCATCTGCAGCGGCAGCCGCGCCATCGCCTCGACCAGCTCGCGGGCGTGGGCCTCGTCGAGCGTGCCGCGCCGGCGGCCCAGCCAGATCGAGAGCATCATCAGGTTCGCGAGCTGCGTCGAGAAGCACTTGGTCGACGCGACGCCGATCTCCGGGCCCGCGTGCGTGTAGAACGCGGCGTCCGCCATCCGCGGGATCGCGCTGCCGATCACGTTCGCGATCGCGAGCACCTTCGCGCCCGCCTGCTTCGCCTCGCGCGCCGCGACCAGCGTGTCGAGCGTCTCGCCGCTCTGGCTGACGGCGATCACGAGGTCGCCCTCGCCGATGATCGGATCGCGCCCGCGGAACTCGCTCGCGAGCTCGACCGAGGTCGGGATGCGCGCGATCGACTCGAGGTAGTAGCGGCCCGTCATCGCGGCGTGGTGGCTGGTGCCGCACGCCAGCAGGAACACGCGCTTGATGGCCCTCGCGTCGTCGTCCGAGAGGCCGATCTCGTGGCCGTGGATGTCGCCCCGCTCGCGATCCAGGCGCCCGCGCAGCGTGTCTTCGATCGCGCGCGGCTGCTCGTGGATCTCCTTGAGCATGAAGTGCTTGTAGCCGGCCTTCTCGGCCATCACCGGCGACCAGTCGATCACCTTCACCTCGCGCTCGACGACGGTGCCGTCGAGGCGCGTGATCTTCGCCTTGCCCTGCTCGAGGAGGGCCATGTCGCCGTCCTCGAGGAAGATCATCTTGCGCGTGTAGGGCAGGAGCGCGGGGATGTCGCTGCCGGCGTAGGTGGCGTCCTCGGCGAGCCCGAGAACGAGCGGCGAGCTCGACTTCGCGACGACGATCTTGCCCGGCTCGTCGTTGCTGATCACCGCGAGCGCGTACGCGCCGTGGACCTCGCGCAGCGCGCCGCGCACCGCCTCTTCGAGACCGCCCTTGCCCGCGCTCTCACGAAGCTTCTCGTGGACCAGGTGCGCGACGATCTCGGTGTCGGTGTCGCTGACGATCTTCGCGCCGCGCTCGACCAGGCGGGCGCGCAGCGAGAGGTGGTTCTCGATGATGCCGTTGTGCACGACCGCGATCGGCCCCGACACGTGCGGGTGCGCGTTGACCTCGCTCGGCCGGCCGTGGGTCGCCCAGCGCGTGTGGCCGATGCCGGTCGTGCCGTCGATCGGGCTGGCATCCAGCGCCTTCTCGAGGTTGCGCAGCTTGCCGACCGCGCGCGCGACTTTGATCTCACCACCGCTCTGGATCGCGACGCCCGCGCTGTCGTAGCCGCGGTACTCGAGGCGACGAAGGCCGTCGAGAAGGATGGGCGCCGAGTTGTCGCTGCCGACGTAGCCGACGATGCCGCACATGAAGCACGTCCTCCGGTCCGCCTCGAAAGTGGGCGGTTCTGAACAGATAGGCCCCGCTGGAGACGATCGAGCCGCGAAGCACGATTCCCGCACACCAGGAATCGTGCCCGCGGCTTCGATGTAGCACGCGCGAGTACCGCGCGCGCCCCGGCACCTGTCGACTACTCGGCGGCGGGAGCGGCCGTCGGCGTCTCGGTCGCGCCCGCGGAAGCCGCCGGGAAGCGCGAGATCTCGCGCCCCTCGGCGTCGACGACCCGGACCGGTCCCCAGCGCCGCATCGGCTGCGCGATCGCCTCCGCGTCGCCGACGACGACGATCAGCGCGTGCTCGGGGTCGATGTGCGCGCGGGCTGCCTCGAGCGCCTGGGCCGGCGTCACGCTGCGGATCTGCGTGCGGTAGCCATCCCAGTAGTCGTCCGGCAGGTCGTAGAGACGCAGATCCGAGACGAGCCCCGCGATGCGCCCCGCGGTGTCGATCTGCAGCGGGAACGAGTCCGACAGGAAGCGCTGCGCGTTCTGCAGCTCCGCGGGCGGCGGCGGCTCGCTCACGATGCGCTCGAGGTGCTCCATGAACGCATCCATCGCCGCAGGAGTGCGATCGACGTCGGGCTGGCGCGGGTCGCGGCCGACGCCGGCGCGCGCGCGGAAGGGCGCGACGAAGGGAAGCTCGTCGACGCTGCTGTACGCGCCGTACGTCAGGCTCCGGCGCTCGCGCAGATCCATGAAGAGACGCGAGGCCGCGCTGCCGCCGAGCACCTGGTTCGCCACCTCGAGCGGCACCCAGTCCTCGTGACCGCGCGGGATCGCGAGGTTGCCCACCGCGATGACCGACTGCGCGGAGCTGGGCCGATGCACCACGATCACCTCGCGCTCGGTGCGCGGCGCGATCTCCGCGTACTGCGCGGTGGTGACGTCGCGCCGGCGCCAGCGACCGAACGCCTGCCGCGCCGCGGCCTGCACCTGCTCGGGGGTGACGTCGCCCGCGACCACGAGGTACGCGTTGTTCGGCACGAAGTGAGCGCGATGCCACGCGCTGAGGTCCTGCCGGCGGATCCGGCCGATCGCCTCGGGCGTCAGGTCGACGTGCGAGTACGGGTGATCGCCGTAGATCGCGCGGTAGAACTCGCGCCGCGCCAGGGTCGACGCGTCGCCGGCCTCGATGCGCAGGCGATCGAGCTCGCGCGCCTTGAGACGACGAAGCTCCTGCTCGTCGAAGCGCGGGTTCATCGCCATGTCGGCGAGGAGGTCCATCACCGTGTCGAGGTGCTCCGCCAGCGCGCGGATCTGCAGCACGACCGTCGCCTGATCGTCGCCGACCGAGAGATCGGCGCCGAGGTACTCGACGGCCTCGGCGAGCTGCGCGCTGGTCCGGCGGCGCGTGCCCTCCTTCAGCATCTTCGCGACGAGCCGCGAGAGCCCCGGCATCTGCTCGGGCGAGGCCGCGAGGCCGCCGCGGATGACGAGCCGCACGTACACGAGCGGCAGCGCGTGGGTCGCGACGGTGTTGATCTCGAGCCCGTTGTCGAGCTGCGTCCGCGTGATCGGCGGCAGGTGCACGTCGCGCGCGGGGCCGGACGCCGGCGGCGGGACGCGCTCGCGCTCCGCGGTCTGCTCACCGCTGGTGTCGCTGGTGGTGGTGGTCGTCGTGGTGGTGGTCGGGCTCGGTCCGCCGCAGGCGGCGAGCGAGAGCACGAGGCCGAGCGCCAGGAGCTTGCGGCTCATCGCGCACCTCCTTGCCCTGCGGCGGCAGGTGCGGCGGAGGTCTCCGGCTGTGCGGCCTCCGCGGCCGGCGCCGGCACGACGTCGAGCACCGTGCGGTTCGTCTCTGCGAAGTAGCGCCCGGCGACCCGCTGGATGTCGTCCGACGTGACCGCCAGGTAGCGATCGAGCTCGGCGCGGATCAGCCCCGCGTCGCCCCAGTACAGCTCGAACTCGGCGAGGTTCTTCGCGCGATCCATGTTGCTCTGGAGGCCGAACACGAACGCCGCGCGGATGCGATTGCGGAGCTTCTCGAGCTCGCGCGCCGGGATGCCCTCGCGCGCGATGCGCTCGAACGCGGCGTAGATGAAGGGCCGCACCTCTTCGCTGGTGTGGCCTTCCTGGAGCAGGGCGAAGATCGAGAAGAGATCGGGGCCGCGCCGATCGTCGGTCGCGATGTAGATCTCCGAGACCAGCTCGCGCTGCTTCACGAGCTCCTGGTACAGGCGCGACGACTCGCCGTCGCCGAGCGCGAGCGAGAGCATCTCGAGGGCGTAGTGGTCCTCCTCGCGCGACGGAGGGATGTGGTACGCGACGTGGAACGCGGGCACGTCGGCGATCGCGTCGGGGATCGTGTCGACGCGCTCGGCCGTCTGCGGCGAGAGCGCGCTCGGCTGGTACGCAGGCACGTCGCGCGAGGCGATGTCACCGAAGTAGCGGCGCACCATCTGCATCGCCTGCTCCGGATCGAAGTCACCCGAGATGACGAGCACCGCGTTGTTCGGCGCGTAGTACGAATTCCAGAAGTCCTGCACGGCCGAGAGCGGCGCGTCGACGAGGTCCTGGGTGTCGCCGATCGTCGAGTGCGCGTACGGCCAGTAGTCGCCGTAGGCCAGCTCGTTGATGCGCAGGAACGACAGCGCGTACGGGCGGTTGTCGTAGTTCTGTTGGCGCTCCTGGATGACGACGATGCGCTGGTTCTCGAAGTTCGACTGCGTGATCGCGAGCGAGCGCATGCGATCCGACTCGAGGAAGAGCCCGAGCTCGAGCTCGTTCGCCGGCAGCGTCTCGAAGTAGTTCGTGCGGTCCTCGCTCGTGGTGCCGTTCATCGAGCCGCCGCGGTTCATGATCAGCGAGAAGTGCTCGCCGCGATCCACGTTCGCCGAGCCCTGGAACATCATGTGCTCGAAGAGGTGCGCGAACCCCGAGCGGCCCCGCACTTCGTTGCGCGAGCCGACGTCGTAGTAGACCGCGATCGCGACCGTCGGGACGGTGGCGTCCGGGTTCAGGACGACGCGCAGGCCGTTGTCGAGACGCTCGCGGCGGATCGCCATGCGCTCGAGCGCGGAGCCGCGCGCCTCGACGGCGGTCGCTCCGGCAGCGGCCGGGCCCGCCGCAGCGGTCGGCCGTGCTGCGTCTCGCGCGCCCGCGTCCCGCTGCTGCGCGTCGGCGCCGTGCGTCGCCCAGCCGCCGAGCACGGCCAGCGCTCCCAGGAAAGCGGCCGTGATCCCGGCGCGCTTCGTTGCTCGTTCGTGCATCCGCTCGAGTCCTCCTGGCGGGCTGAGTACCACCACCTCGCGGCCGGAACCACGAGGCTTGACCCAACCACATCCCCGCTGCGACTCTTCCCGCCCCTCGGATGACGGCCGCAGTTCTCTCGATCGGCACGGAGATCACGCGCGGCGAGCTCGTGAACACCAACGCGCGGTGGCTCGCCGAGCGCCTGACGCTGCTCGGGTTCGAGGTCTGTGAGCTCGTGACGGTCGACGACTCGATCGATCGGATCGCCGAGACCCTGACGCGCCTGGCCGCGCAGCACCGCGTGATCGTGTCGACCGGCGGGCTCGGACCGACCACCGACGATCTGACGACCGCCGCCGCGGCGAAGGCGCTCGGCGTCGGCCTCGAGCGCCACGAGCCGTCGATCGAGGCGATCCGCCGGCGCTTCGCGTCGTTCGGCCGCGAGATGTCGCCGTCGAACGAGAAGCAGGCGGACTTCCCCGCGGGCGCGACGGTGCTGCCGAACCCGGTCGGCACCGCGCCAGGCTTCGCGATCGAGCTCGGCCGCACGCGCGCGCTCTTCCTGCCCGGCGTTCCCTCGGAGATGAGCCGGCTCTTCGACGATCACGTGCAGCCGGCGATCGCGTCGCTCGCGGAGCGCACGACCTGCCAGGTCCGGCTGCGCTCGTTCGGCATGACGGAGTCCGGCGTCGGCGAGAAGCTCGCGGGGCTCGAGGAGGAAGAGCCCGGCGTCACGATCGGCTATCGCGCCTCGTTCCCCGAGATCGAGGTGAAGGTGCTCGCGCGCGCGACGACGCACCCGGAGGCGGAGTCGATCGCGACGCGCGTCGCCGAGAAGGTGCGAGAGCGGCTCGGAAGCGCCGTGTACGGCGAGGGCGAGGACACGTTCCCGGCGTACGTCGGTCGCGCGCTGCGCGACCGCAGCCTGACCGTCGCCGTCGCGGAGTCGTGCACGGGCGGGATGATCGGCGAGATGATCACGCGGGTACCCGGCAGCTCCGAGTACCTGCTGCTCGACGCGGTGACGTACTCGAACGGCGCGAAGCAGGATCTGCTCGGCGTCGACGTCGAGCTGCTCCGCCATCACGGCGCGGTCAGCGGCGAGGTCGCGAGCGCGATGGCGGAGGGCGCGCTCCGGCGAGCCGACGCGCACATCGCGGTCGCGGTGACGGGGATCGCGGGGCCCGGGGGCGGCACCGACGCCAAGCCGGTCGGCACGGTGTGGTTCGCGCTCGCGCAGAGAGATGCGGAGACGACGAGCCGCACGATGAAGCTCTTCGGTGATCGCGAGCGCATCCGGATGCTCGCGTCGTACGTCGCGCTCAAGATGATCGCCGACGCCGCGATCGCGACCGGCCGCGTCTGAGCGGGTCGTTCGGAAGTCGCGACGCTTTTCGGAGCCTGCAGCGTCAGTCGCTCGCCCCGGCCCGCGACCGACCGGAGAACCAGCGCAGAACGCCGCTGGGGCTCTGGACAACGGGTACTGAACAAGATATCAGGTGGTCGATCGCTCGGCTTCGCTCTTCCGAGCGGAACGCTGTACGAGCGAGCGACCGAACGATGGCGGGCACGTGAGCCAGCGGCACCGTACGAGCGTGCTGCGAGCAGGGGAGAGACGTACATGGCGATGGACTCGAACAAGGAAAAGGCGCTGAGCCTCGCGCTCGGCACCATCGAGAAGGCGTACGGCAAGGGCGCGATCATGCGCCTCGGGGACGGCGAGCAAGCCAAGGACATCCCCGTGATCCCGTCGGGATCCGTCGCGCTCGACATCGCGCTCGGCGTCGGTGGATATCCGCGCGGCCGCATCATCGAGATCTACGGTCCGGAGTCGAGCGGCAAGACGACGCTGACGCTGCACGCGATCGCGGAGGCGCAGCGGCTCGGCGGGATCGCAGCGTTCATCGACGCCGAGCACGCGCTCGACGTCAGCTACGCGAAGAAGGTCGGCGTCAACATCGAGGAGCTGCTCGTCTCGCAGCCCGATCACGGCGAGCAGGCGCTCGAGATCGCCGATACGCTCGTGCGCAGCGGTGCGGTCGACATGATCGTCGTCGACTCGGTCGCGGCGCTCGTGCCGAAGGCGGAGATCGAGGGCGAGATGGGCGACTCGCACGTCGGCCTGCAGGCACGGCTGATGAGCCAGGCGCTCCGCAAGCTGACGGCGACGGTGCACAAGTCGAACACGACGCTCTTCTTCATCAACCAGATCCGCATGAAGATCGGCGTGATGTTCGGCTCGCCGGAGACGACGACCGGCGGCAACGCGCTGAAGTTCTACGCGTCGCAGCGGCTCGACATCCGTCGCGTCGGCACGATCAAGAACGGCGACGCCGCGGTGGGCAACCGCACCCGCGTCAAGGTCGTGAAGAACAAGCTCGCGCCGCCCTTCGTCGAGTGCGAGTTCGACGTGATGTTCGGCAAGGGCATCAGCCGCACCGGCGACGTGCTCGACCTCGGCTCCGAGATGGGAATCATCGAGAAGTCGGGTGCGTGGTACAGCTGCCAGGGCGAGCGCATCGGGCAGGGGCGCGACAACGCGCGCACGTACCTCGAGCAGCATCCGGAGATGTTGGCGTGGGTGGAGAATCAGATCCTCGACAAGCACGGGCTTCGTCGCGGCCCGGCCGCCCCGAGCGCCGAGGAGACCGAGGAGAAGCCGACGAACGGCGCGTCCGAGCGGCGCACGCGCGCGCGCGCCTGAGCACGTTCCGGCGCTCGCGGACGGTGCCCTGCCGGAGCACCGTCCTCGCGCTCACGATCGGCGCGATCGTGGCCAGCG
>JALYRN010001058.1 GCA_030855295.1 Myxococcota bacterium
GTCGAGCGTCGCCAGCGCGGTCGTCGCGCAGCCGCCCACCTCGTCCGAGGGCCCGGCCGCCACCGCCGTCGGCGACATCAAGGACACGCTCCCCGGCGCCGGCTTCTTCAGCGGCGCCAGCTCGGCGCCGAAGACCAACGGCGCGAACGGTCACGTCGCACTCGTCAGCGATCGCCCGCTCGCGACGCCCGCGACGCGCAAGCTCGCGCGCGAGCTCGAGGTCGATCTGCGCTTCGTCGCCGGCAGCGGCCCGGGTGGACGCATCACCTCCGACGACGTGAAGACGCACGCCAACGGCGGCGCGTCCGACACCTCCACGGGGACCGCCGCCGCGCCGGGCCTCTCGTCGAGCGGCGCCAGCGCGAAGGGCACCGCGATCCCCGGCACGCCCGGCACCCGCGCGCCGATCTCGATCGCGCGGCACGAGCTCGAGGAGCGCAAGCCCTTCGTCGGCATGCGCCGGAAGATCGCCGAGCGCATGCAGGCTTCGACCAACACCGCGGCGCACTTCACGTTCGTCGAGGAGTGCGACGTCGGGCCGCTCAAGGCGCTGCGCGATCGGCTCCGCCCCGCCGCCGCGAAGGAGGGCGTGAAGCTCACGTTCCTGCCCTTCATCACCAAGGCCGTCGTCGGCGCGCTGAAGAAGCACCCGGTGCTCAACTCCGCGCTCGACGAGACGACCAACGAGCTCGTCTACCGCAAGCACTACTCCATCGGCATCGCCGCCTCGACCGATCAGGGGCTGATGGTCCCGGTGGTGAAGGACGCCGATCGCAAGTCGCTCCTCGACATCGCGCGCGACGTCGATCGCCTCGGCAGCGCCGCGAAGTCCGGCACCATCGCGAGCGCCGATCTGACCGGCTCGACGTTCACGATCACCTCGCTCGGCACGCAGGGCGGCCTCTTCGCGACGCCGGTGCTGAACTTCCCCGAGGTCGGCATCCTCGGCGTGCACCAGATCAAGCGGAAGCCGGTGGTGCGCGGCGACGAGATCGTGATCGGCGAGGTGATGCTGCTCTCCCTCTCGTTCGATCACCGCATCGTCGACGGCCACGTGGGCGCGGCGTTCGCGTACGACATCATCGCGTACCTCGAGAACCCCGAGAGCCTCTTCCTCGAGATGGCCTGACCCGACAGGAGTGCTCGCCCGGGAGGGCGCGTACGGGAGCGCGCGCTTCGCGGCCTGCGGGAGTGCTCGCCCCGGAGGGCGCGTACGGGAGCGCGCGCTTCGCGCGCGGACGGAAGCAACCGGAGCGGGCGAGCCGATCAAGCGCGTGCGGACGGAAGCGACCGGAGCGGGCGAGCCGATCAAATCGGCGGGGCGTGATGCCACGGCCGATCGGACAGGTTCCTGCCGGAATC
This sequence comes from Myxococcota bacterium, assembly GCA_030855295.1. Lineage (GTDB taxonomy): Bacteria > Myxococcota_A > Polyangia > Polyangiales > Sandaracinaceae > Sandaracinus. The sequence continues at coordinate 1,363 of JALYRN010001058.1, forward strand.
CCGGCGCGGGCGAATAGCCTTCGGCGTCCGCACGTTGCTCTGCTCGTGGAACGACAAGAGCACGACGACGGAGCCATGCAGCACGAACATCTCTCGCATTCCTCGCGTCCGCGCGCGCGACGTGCGGGCCTGGCGGTCCTCGCCCTCGCGGTCGGCCTCGGCGGCGCCGGCGCCACCACCGCGATCACCCTTCCCTCCGCGATCTCCGCGCAGGACGCGGCGCCGCGCGGCGCGACGAGCGCACCGCCGACCAGCGGCCCCGCGGCCCAGGCAGCGATCGCCGACGCCGAGCGCGTCGGATCCGCGTTCGCGACGGTGGCCGAGCAAGTCTCGCCCTCGGTCGTCTCGATCCGCGTCGAGGCGCGCGTCGACCGCGCCGAGATGATGCAGCAGATGCCGTTCGGCGCCGTTCCGGGCATGCCCGGCGGCGGCGGCGGCGACGAGCAGATCGTGCAGGGCGGCGGCTCGGGCTTCGTCGTCTCGGCGGACGGCGCGATCCTGACGAACCGTCACGTCGTCGAGAACGCGACGCGCATCCGCGTGCGCTTCCAGGACGGGCGCGAGCTGCCCGCGACGGTCGTCGGGATCGATCGCGCGACCGATCTCGCGGTGGTGCGCGTCGAGGCCACGGGCCTGCGGCCGCTGCGCTTCGCGAGCATGGATCAGCAGCGCGTCGGACAGTGGGTGATCGCGATCGGCTCGCCGTTCGGCCTCGACACCACGATCACCGCGGGCGTGCTCAGCGCGACCGGGCGTGGCGGCCTCGGCATGAACGAGATCGAGGACTACCTGCAGACCGATGCGAGCATCAACCCCGGCAACTCGGGCGGACCGCTGGTCAACCTCGACGGTGAGGTGGTCGGGATCAACACGATGATCATCGGCCGAGGCCAGGGCATCGGCTTCGCGATCCCCGCCGACATGGCGCAGAACGTCTCGCAGCAGCTCCTCGCGAGCGGTCGGGTCCGGCGCGCGTGGATCGGCGTCGGGTTCCAGGAGCTGACGCCCGAGCTCGCGGCCGACTTCGGCGTCGGCGGTCGTCGCGGCGCGCTGGTGAACGAGATCGTGCCGAACGGCCCAGCGGCGCGCGCCGGCATCCAGTCCGGCGACGTGATCATCAACATCGAGGGGGTGCCGGTGCGCGAGAGCCGCGACCTGATGCGCCTCGTGATCCGGCGCCCGGTCGGCGTCGCAGTGCGGCTCGAGGTGATGCGCGCGGGTCGTCCGATGCAGCTCACGCTGACGACCGGCGAGCGCCCGGATGCGTCGGCCGAGGAGCCCCAGGATCTCGGCGCGACGCAGCCCACGCGCGACGATCGCGGCTTTGGCGTGCAGCTCGTCCCCGTGACGCCCCAGGTCGCGCGGCAGATCGGGTACGCCGGCCGGCACGGTGCGGTCG
>JALYRN010001059.1 GCA_030855295.1 Myxococcota bacterium
CCCGGGCGCCGTCGTCCAGAGCCACGCCGAGCCCGCGCGCGCCGACGCGCACGCGCAGTACGCGGACGATCCCGACGAGGAGCTGCTCGAGGAGCTCGAAGAGGAGTCGCTCGAGGACGACGAGGACGCCCAGGACGCCGACGATCTCGCCTACGTCGACGGCGGCGATGACGGCGGCGCCGAGGACGTCATCATCGTCGACGACGAGGACGAGAGGCCCCGGGCGCGCGAGCCCTCGCAGCGCCCCCAATCGGGCTCGGTGCTGCCTCCCGAGATCGCGCGCGAGGCGCAGATCGCGAAGCTGCTGACGGAGTGCGAGGTCTTCCTCCGCTACGGCCTCAAGCAGAAGGTGCTCGATCAGCTCCGCCGCGTGCTCGAGCTCGACCCCATGCACGTCGAGGCGCGCGAGCGGCTGAAGGACCTGCTCGTGGAGCGCGGCGATCTCGACGGGGCGATCGGAGAGCTCTTCGTGCTCGCCGATCTCTTCGCGGGGCAGCGTCCTCCCGTCGCGATCCTCTACCTCCGGCAGATCCTCGAGCTCGATCCCGAGAACCCCGACGCGCACGAGCGCATCGACGCGCTGTCCGCGCTGGGGACCGAGTCGCAGCGTCCCTCGGCTCGCGCCGAGACGTCGGGCGCGGAGCTGAACCGCGCCGAGATCACGGCGCCCGAGATCACCGATCCCGGCGACCTCGGCGGCACGGGCCCCATGGCGTCGGGCTCCGAGGCGATGCTCGACGGCGAGCCCGAGGAGGGCGTGTTCTTCGTCGATGACGAGGAGGCGACCGCGTCGACGCACGGGCTCGATCCGCTGCACGACAGCGACAGCGGGCTGGATCGCACCGACAGCGATCGACGCGTCGCGATGCCGCCTCCGCCTTCGTCCGTCGCCGAAGCGTCCGCGGGAGATCCGCTCGCGCCGATCAGCCCCGAGGAGTTCGAGAGCGTGCCGCTGCGCCCGAGCGCGCCCGATGTCGTCGCGGATCAGGCCGCGCGGATGTCGATGCCGCCGGGCGAGGTCGAGGAGCTGCTCGACGAGGCCGACTTCTTCGTCGCGCAGGGCCTCTACGAAGAAGCGAGGGCGATCCTCCGCGACTCGCTCGCGGCGCACCCGCGCAACCTGCTGATCGCCGACAAGATCGCCGAGATCGACGACATCGCCGCGCAGAGCCAGTCGCAGGCCCGCTCGGTCCCGCCGGCCGCGAGCTCCGACGACCTGAGCTTCGAGCTCGCGGAGAAGCTCGCGGATGATCTCGGACAGGCCGAGCAGCAGGAGCGCGATGCCGGCAGCGGCGTGCTCGACGTCGAGCAGGTGTTCGCGCAGTTCAAGAAGGGGGTCGAGCAGCAGGTCGGTCTCGAGGACACCGAGACGCACTTCGATCTGGGCATCGCCTACAAGGAGATGGGCCTGCTGCAGGACGCGATCGCGGAGTTCCAGCTCTGCCTCGTCAACCCGCAGAAGCAGTGCACCGCGCACACGATGATCGGCCTCTGCCAGCTCGAGAAGGGCGAGGTGTCCGACGCGATCGGTCAGTTCAAGAAGGGCCTCTACGTCGAGAACAAGACCGACCGCGAGGAGCTCGGCCTCTACTACGAGCTCGGCCGCGCCTACGAGCTGCTCCACGACCCGAAGGAGGCGCTCTACTATCTCGAGAAGGTCCGCAAGCGGGATCCCTCGTTCCGCAACGTGAACGACCGCATCATCGCGCTGACGCGACCGAGCCCCGCCGCCGCTCCCGCGGTCGCGAACGACGACATCGACGCCGCGTTCGACGACCTCATGGGGGATCGCGAGAGCTGATTTCTGGCGCGGGGGCCCCGTCCGATCGCGGGGCTCGGGCGGGTGCGTCGTCTCGTCGGGAAGCTCTCGGCTCGCGGGAGCGTCGGCCCGCGCAGGCTGCCGCCCTCGTCGGCTGGCGGGGCGCCGTCCGATCGCGGGGCTCGGGCGGGTGCGTCGTCTCTTCGGGAAGCTCTCGGCTCGCGGGAGCGTCGGCCCGCGCAGGCTGCCGCCCTCGTCGGCTGGCGGGGCGCCGTTCGATCGCCAGGGCTCGGGCGGGTGGGTCGTCTCTTCGGGAAGCTCTCGGCTCGCGGGACGCGCAGACTGGCCCTCCCGTCCCGTTCGATCGCCGGGGCCGCGGCAGGCGTCCGGGGCGGGCGATCACAGGTGGGACGGGCGGGCTCGTGTCCGAACGGGGGCGCGGTCGGACGCCCCCTTTGTGGTCGGGCGAGCGGCGACGATGAGTCCTCGCATGGGACGCACACATCGAAGGACCGCGCGCGCGCTGGTGGTCGGCAGCTGCGACGACGAGACGATCGCCTGGTGCGACGCGCTCCGCCTCTGGGGCTTCGATGCGATCGCCACCGCCGACGTCGAGCGCGCGCTGTGCTCGGTCGCCGAGCTGAAGCCAGTCGCGGTGGTGGTCGATCTCGCGATGCCAGGGTGCGATCCGCTCTGCCTGGTCGCGGCGCTGCGCTCGCACGGCCCCACCCGGCACATCGGGATCATCGCCGTGACGAACGAGCTCACGCCCGACGTCGCCGAGCTCGCGATCGGACGCGGCTGCGACGTCGTCCTCGCCCGCCCGATCGACGTCGACGAGCTCGCGGCCGAGGTCGAGCGCGTCAGCGGCCGACGACGCAACCAGCAGCGCGCCGCCTGATCGTTCAGCGGCCGCGGCGACGTCGCGCCACGAGCAGCGCGATCGCGAGCAGCGCGGGGATCGACACGGCGCGCGCCGTGCTCGACGGCGCGCCGATCGC
>JALYRN010001060.1 GCA_030855295.1 Myxococcota bacterium
GAGCTCGCCGATGTCGCCGCGCACGCTCGGCGCGAACGCGACGCGCAGGATGTCGCCGGGGCGTCGCGCGTGCACCGCGAGCCCGGCGCGCAGCCCGTAGATCACCTCGCCGTCGCTCTTCTGATCGGCGGGCGGCCGCGCGGCGGCGGCGCGCTTCGGGCCCGGACGTGCTGGTCGTCGCATCGCGCGCGGTTGTACTACGCTCGCGCGCCATGAGCCGACCTCTCGTCCTCTCGTACGCTGGATGCGGAACCTGCAAGAAGGCGCTGAAGTGGCTGTCCGAGCACGCCGTCGACGTCGACGTGCGCCCGATCGCCTTGCAGCCGCCGACCGCCGCCGAGCTCGCGAAGTGGATCCCGGCGAGCGGGCTGCCGGTGCGCAAGTGGCTCAACACCAGCGGCCAGAGCTACCGCGCGCTCGGCAAGGAGAAGGTCGACGCGGCGGACGACGCGACGATCGTCGAGTGGCTCGCGGCCGACGGCAAGCTGGTGAAGCGCCCGGTGCTCGTCCACCGCGACCGCGTCCTCGTCGGCTTCCGCGAGGACCCATACGCGTCGCTCCTCTCGAAGGAATGAGCTCGGCCAGTGCCGTCGCCGATCGCCGTCGAGCTCGTCCCCCACGATCCACGCTGGGGCCTGCCGGGCCGACGCTTCTGCACCCTCGACGACGCGACGACCGGCGCGCGTCGCGTGCACGTCCACGCCTACGCCGACCGTCATCCTGAGATCACTCGCCACCTCGCGTTCCGCGACTACCTGCGCGCGCATCCCGACGTCGCGCGCGCGTACGACCTCGAGAAGGCGCGCTGCCGCGCGCTCCACCCCCTCGACTCGCACGCGTACTCCGAGGCGAAGGGCGACTGGATCGTCCGCGTCGAGCACGACGCGATGCGCTGGTACGCGCTGCGCTCGTGAGCGCGGCGCCGACGCGGCTCAGAGGCCGTCGATGTAGAGGCCGAACCGCTCGATGTCGACGGGGGCCCAGTAGGGCGGGCCATCGTTCGGCATGCGGTTGCCCGAGCCGCCGACCATCACGTGGCTGCCGACGAGCTTGTGATAGAGGTAGCTCGCGGCGCGATCGCCGGGCTCGATGCGGTCCATCGTCGGCAGCTGGAGCGCGGGCACGTTCATCGTCGTCGCCGCGAACGAGTCGAGCGCGAGCCCGCCCGAGGCGCCGCCGCCGACGTGGCAGCCGCTGCAGGTCGCGTCGAAGCGCGCTTGCACCTCGGCCGCGGTGAACGCGCAGGTGTTGGGCGCGCGCGGGGTGCGGGTGTTGATGATCGGGAACGAGCGCACGTCCAGGCGCGGCGTCAGGCAGCGCTGGATCGAGTCGTTGCCGGGACCGCCCTCGCCGCCGGCTTCGTTGACCTGCCCGCGCTGCGCGCCCGTCGGTCCGAGGAGCGCGTCGAGCAGACCGGCGTCCGCCACCTGCCCGCTGTGGTGCACGAGCGCGTCGATCAGCACCGCGAGGCTGGTGACCGCCGTGCCGTCCGCGAACGCCGTCGCCGACTGCACGATCGCGGCGGCCTCGACCTCGTTCTGGATCGTCGCGTCCGCGATCGTGATGTCGGGCGACACCGACGCGCTGCCGACCAGCAGGTACCCGGCGGCATCGGTGGAGCCGAGCGCGATCGACGCATACGAGGTGTCGGTCGTCCCGTCGACCAACACGAGGTGATAGCCGGTGAGGTCGACCGCGGCCGCGAGGCCGATCGTGAGCTCGACGAACTCCAGACTGTCCGCGGTGAACGTCAGCGAGTCGAGCTCGTTGATCACCAGGTGGATCACAGTGACCGAGATCGAGTCGCTGCCGGCGGGTGAGGTCACGCTCAGCGAGCGGACGAGGCCCACGGCGGACGCGTCGCTCACCTGGAAGACGATCGTGGTCGGCGTCGCGCTGACGATCGCCTGCATCGCCCCGTCGATCGACACGTCGGTGACTGCGCCGAGAGCGGTGCCGGTGATCGTGATGCGCGCGCCGTGCGCGAGCACCGTCAGGTCGACGCTCGTGATCGAGGGGGCCGCGGGCACGCACGCGTTCGCGGTGCACGTCTCGCCGGCCTCGCACGGGCCGCAGCTGGCGCTCGTCCCGCCGCAGCCATCGCCGACCGTGCCGCACTCCGCGCCCGCGGTCGTACAGGCGTCGGCGTCGGGCGTGCAGCCGCACTCGTTCGCGACACCGGCGCCGCCGCAGGTCTCGAAACCCGAGCAGTCGCCGCAGGCGTGGGAGCCGCCGCATCCGTCGGCGACGCTGCCGCACTCGAGGCCGGCGCACGCGGTGGCGAGATCGCTCGGGGTGCAGTCGCAGAGGTTCGCCGCGGTGCAGGTCTCGAAGCCCGAGCAGTCGCCGCAGTCGTGCGAGCCGCCGCATCCGTCGGCGACGCTGCCGCACTCGAGGCCGGCGCACGCGGTGGCGAGATCGCTCGGGGTGCATTCGCAGAGGTTCGCCGCGGTGCAGGTCTCGAAGCCCGAGCAGTCGCCGCAGTCGTGGGAGCCGCCGCATCCGTCGGCGACGCTGCCGCACTCGAGGCCGGCGCACGCGGTGGCGAGATCGCTCGGGGTGCACTCGCAGAGGTTCGCCGCGGTGCAGGTCTCGAACCCCGAGCAGGTGCCGCAGGCGTGCGAGCCGCCGCATCCGTCGGCGACGCTGCCGCACTCGAGGCCGGCGCACGCCGTCGCGCTCGAGGTCGGCGTGCAGCCGCAGACGTTCGTCGCTCCGCCGCCGCCGCAGGTCTGCGGCAGGGTGCAGACGCCGCACGTG
>JALYRN010001061.1 GCA_030855295.1 Myxococcota bacterium
CTCGACGTTCACCCTCACCCTTCCCCGGCGCGCGAGGGAGCGATGAAGAAGCGACGAGCGCCCGCGGCCACCGCCGTCAAGAAGAAGCGCGCGGCAGGAGCGCCGGCGAGCGAGCCGAGCCGCGCGACGGGCGCCGAGGCCGAGCCGCCGCTGGTGCTGATCGTCGACGACTTCGTCGACACCCGCGAGATGTACCTCGAATACCTGCAATTCGCGGGATTTCGCTCGATCGAGGCGAGCGATGGGCGAGAGGCGATCGCCAAGGCGGTCGAGCTGTTCCCGAGCTTGATCCTGATGGATCTCGCGATGCCGACCATGGATGGCTGGGAGGCGACCCGTCGCCTCAAGGCCGATCCGAGGACCAAGAGCATCCCGGTGATCGCGGTCACCGGTCACGCGCTGCGCGGTGACGCGGAGCGGGCGCTGCAAGCAGGCTGCGACGGCGTGATCAGCAAGCCGTGTCTGCCCGAGCAGTTGGTCGAAGAGGTTCGGCGCGTGCTCGCGCGGGACAACTGAGGACGGAGCACGATGGCGAAGCAGAAGTCGAACGGCGCGGCCAAGCCCAAGCGCGCGGTGAAGGCGAGCGCGAGCACGGCACGGACGTCCGCGACGCCGGCGAAGAAGGCGCGCGCGGCGGCCGCGTCGAGCGAGAAGTCGGCTCGAGGCACGACCGCGCGTGAGAAGGCGACGGCCACGCGAGCGACGGCCACGCGAGCGACGGCCACGCAGGCCCCCAGCCCTCGCGCGACGAAGCGCAGCGCACTGCCGGATCGCCGCGCGGCGGCGACGGAAGCGCTCGCGATCCCGACGACGCCCTCGGCAGCCTCGGCGATGCGCGGCAAGTACGTCTACTGCATCGTGCGCACCAGTGAGCCCGTGAATTTCGGGGCGATCGGGATCGGCGCGGAGCCCGCCGAGGTCTACACGATCAGCTTCCGCGACCTGGCCGCGGTCGTGTCCGACACGGCGCTCGTGGTCCACGATCCCACGCGCGAGAACGTGCTCGCGCACCAGGGCGTCGCCGAGAAGGTGATGAACAGCTTCACGGTGATCCCGATGTCGTTCGGCACCGTCTTCAAGACGCGCGACGACATCGTCGAGCTGCTGCGCTCCGCGTACGACGCGTTCCGCGACGTGCTCGACAAGATGCAGGACAAGTTCGAGTTCGGCCTGAAGGTGCTCTGGGATCGCGATCAGATCGTCAAGGAGATCGAGCGCGAGGACGAGAACGTGCGCCGACTCAAGGACGAGATCGCGGCGCAGAAGGGCTCGACGTACTTCGCCCGGATGCAGTACGGGCGGCTGGTCGACGCGACCCTGCAGGCGCGCACCGAGCAGTACGTCACCGAGGTGTTCCAGTCGCTGCGCGACGTCGCGGTCGCGTCGCGCACGAACAAGCCGATCGGCGACAAGATGATCCTGAACGCGGCGTTCCTGGTCTCGCGCGATCGCGAGTCGGCGTTCGACACGCGCGTGAAGGAGATCGGGCAGCGCTACGACGGCAAGCTGCTCTTCAAGTACACGGGGCCCTGGCCTCCGTACAATTTCGTCAACATCCGGCTGAAGCTGGAGCGCGCGACGTGATCCTCGTCGATCGGCTGCTGATCGGAGGCATCCGGTTCGTGCTCGACAAGGTCGTCACGGCGGTCGATCGCGAGATGAACGACGAGGATCGGCTGCGCGAGCGGCTCCTCGAGGCGCAGATGCGCGCGGAGCTCGGCGAGATCGACGACGAGGAGCTCGCGACCGTCGAGCGCGACGTGATGGGGCGTCTGCGTGCGATCCAGGAGGCCCGCGGCGACACGGGGATGTCGATGGATCCGGCGACGATGCGCGTGACCGGCGTCGAGGCGAGCTTCCTCGGGGACGATCACGAAGACGACGACGATCGCTGAGGACGTGGGCCCGCTCCGCGCGAGGTATCGGTTCTTCGCGGGCAAGGGCGGCGTCGGCAAGACGACGTGCGCGGCCGCGAGCGCGCTGCGCGAGGCCGAGCGCGGGCACGACGTGCTGATCGTGTCGATCGATCCGGCGCACTCGCTGGGCGACGCGCTCGACGCTGCGCTCGGCCGCGATCCCGTGGACGTTCCGGTGCGCGGCCGCGGGCGGCTCCGCGCGCTCGAGATGGACGCCGACGCCGCGCTCGACGCGTGGCTCGCCGAGCGTCGCGAGGTGCTGCGCGAGATCGCGTCGCGCGGCACGTATCTGGCGCCCGCCGAGATCGACCGCTTCTTCGAGCTCGCCCTGCCGGGGGTCGACGAGCTGGTCGCGCTGATCGAGCTCGAGCGCGTGCGGAAGGCGCTCGGGCCCGAGCTCGTCGTCGTCGACACCGCGCCCACGGGGCACGCCCTGCGGATGCTCGAGACCCCGGCGACGCTCGCGCAGATCGCGCGCGTGCTCGACGACATGCAGGAGAAGCACCGCGTGCTCGCGGGCGCGCTGATGGGCGGCACCTACCAGGGCGACGCGGCGGATCGGCTGATCGCGGACATCGACGCGCAGGCGCAGGAGGTCACGGCGATGCTGCGCGACCGGGCGAGCGCGGCGGTGACGTGGATCGCGCTGCCGGAGGCGCTCTCGGTGGCGGAGACGATCGACGGAACGGCGGCGCTGGCGCGGGGCGGGATCGCGATCGACGAGATCGTCGTCAACCGCGTGACGCCCGCTCCGTCGCGCCCGTGCGCGCTCTGCGACGCGCGCCGCGCGGAGGAGCGCCGCGCGGTGAAGAGCCTGCTCGACCTCGAGCGCGCGCCGGTGC
>JALYRN010000006.1 GCA_030855295.1 Myxococcota bacterium
CACCGCGGTCGAGCGCGATCCCGTCGTCGCAGCCCACAGCGCGGCGAGCCCGAGCGCCATCGCGACGATCGACACGCGCGCGCGCGGCTCGAGGACGCCGCCGTGATCGACCGCGCACGCGAAGAGGCCGAGCGCATATCCGGCGAGCACGATGCGCAGGCCACGCGCGACGCCGAGGGCGGTCTGGCGCACGTCCGGCCGCTCCGGCGCCACGAGCGCGATCGCGAGCCCCGCGAGCAGCACGAAGCCCGGCGCCGCGAGCCCGCCGACCCGCTGCATCCAGCCGAACGCGAAGCTCTCCCTGCCCGCCGTGTCGAGCCACGCGTCGGCCGCATGCCACTCGATCATCGCGAGCACCGCGACACCGCGAGCGGCGTCGATCGCACCGAGCCGCGTGCTGCGCTGCGGCTGCGTCGTCGGCCTCGATTCCCCGGTAAAACCGCTCATTCCTCGCTTTCGCTGGTGGTCGGCGATCGTTGACACCCCGATGGGCCTCTGCTACCCCACGCCACCGTTCGCCCCGGAGCAGAGCGAGAGCTCACGGTGCTCGCGGGGCTTTTTCGCGCCGGACCGTGACAGAGGAAGCAGCGGATGTTCAAGTCGATCTGCATCTTCGCCGGCCACGCGAACCCGAAGCTCGCCGAGTCGATCGCGGAGTACCTCCAGATCCCCGTCGGGCGGATGAAGATCGCGAACTTCTCCGACGGTGAGGTCTTCACGGAGATCCAGGAGAACGTGCGCGGCGTCGACGTGTACGTCGTGCAGCCGACCTGCGCGCCGGTGAACGACAACCTGATGGAGCTGCTGGTCACCGTCGACGCGCTCAAGCGCGCGTCGGCCGGCTCGATCACCGCCGTGATGCCTTACTACGGCTACGGGCGTCAGGATCGGAAGGTCGCGCCTCGCACCCCGATCACGGCGAAGCTGGTCGCCGATCTCCTGACGGCGGCGGGCGTCTCGCGCGTCGTGTCGATGGACCTGCACGCCGGGCAGATCCAGGGGTTCTTCAACGTCCCCTTCGATCACCTCTACTCGATGCCGGTCTTCCTCGACTATCTGCGCCCGCGGCTGCCCGAGGGGGCGGTGTTCGTCTCGCCGGACGCCGGTGGCGTCGAGCGCACGCGCGCGTACGCCAAGCGCCTCAAGGGCGAGCTCGCGATCATCGACAAGCGTCGGGCGAAGGCGAACGTCAGCGAGGTGATGAACATCGTCGGCGACGTCGAAGGTCGCGACTGCGTGATCATCGACGACATGATCGACACCGCAGGCACGCTGACGAACGCGGCGGCGGCGCTGAAGGAGCGCGGAGCGGCGCGCGTGATCGCCGCGGCGACGCATCCCGTCCTGTCGGGGCCGGCGGTCAAGCGCATCGCGGAGTCGGTGCTGCAGGAGGTCGTCGTGACCGACACGATCCCCCTCGGTGCCGAGGCCGCGGCGTGCGGCAAGTTCACCCAGCTCTCGGTCGCGCGCCTTCTCGGCGAGGCGATCAAGCGCATCCACAACAGCGACTCCGTGAGCTCGCTGTTCGTGTAGCCCGATCCACATCCAACGACAGACAACGAAAGCCGTGTTCTAGGCGCGGGCGGAGCGCAGCGACTCGAATCAGAGCGAGTCCTGCCGAGTCCCGAGCTGACACCACGGAGAGGCGGCACAGACATGGAAACGCAGACGCTGAAGGCTGAGGCACGCACCGCGAGTGGCAAGGGACCCGCGCGCCAGCTGCGCATGAAGGGGATGATCCCCGCGGTGTTCTACGGCCCCGGCAAGACCCCGAGGAACGTGAGCGTCGCGCCGACCGAGCTCGCGAAGATCCTGACCGGCGCGTACGGCCGCAACCAGGTCGTCGAGCTGCAGATGGACGGCGTGAAGGAGCTCGCGCTGGTGCGCGACCTCGAGGTGCACCCGGTCACGCGTGACCTGCTGCACGCCGACTTCTACGCCGTGTCGCTCGAGCGCCCGGTGCGCGCGAAGGTCCCCTTCTCGACGAAGGGCCGCGCGCTCGGCGTGCAGAAGGGCGGCAAGCTCCGCGTGATCTATCGCGACCTGCCGGTCCTCGCGACGCCCGACAAGGTGCCCGCCGCGATCGAGGTCGACGTCGCGCACCTCGACACCGCGCAGTCGATGCGCGTGAAGGACATCACGATGCCGGCGGGCGTCACGATCGATCTGCCGGCCGAGCGGCCCGTCGCGTCGATCGAGAGCAAGGAGAAGGAGCTCCCCGAGGAGGGCGACGCCGTTCCGGGCGCCGCAGCAGCGGCGGCGGCTCCGGCAGCCGCGGCGGGCAAGGCGGCGGCGAAGCCCGCGAAGGACGACAAGAAGAAGAAGTGAGCTTCTTCGTGCCCTCCTCCGAGCGCGCTCGAGAGCTCACGTCGACGTCGGCGGCCACTCGATGTGGCTGATCGTCGGGCTCGGGAATCCGGGGCCGAAGTACCGGGACACCCGGCACAACGTGGGCTTCCGAGCCGTCGAGCGGCTCGCGTCGCGCGCTTCGGGATCGGCGTTCAAGGAGAAGTTCAAGGGCGTCTGGTGCAAGGCGGCGGTCGCGGGTCGCGACGTCGTCTTGCTCGAGCCTCTGACGTTCATGAACCTCTCGGGCGAGTCGGTGCAGGCGGCGATGGCGTTCTTCAAGACGCCTCTCGCCGAGGTGCTGGTGATCCACGACGAGCTCGATTTGGCCCTCGGGGACGTGCGCGTGAAGGTCGGCGGTGGGGCGGCGGGGCACAACGGGCTGAAGTCGATCGTGCAGCACTGCGGCGGCCCGGACTTCGCGCGAGTGCGGATCGGGATCGGCCGTCCGCCCAAGGGATCGACGGAATCCTGGGTGCTCGGCGCTTTCGATTCCGTCGAGAGCGCGGCGCTGGACGATGTGCTACAGCAGGCGGCCCTCGCGGCCGAGATGGTCGTGAAGGACGGGCCGCAGGCGGCCCAGAACAAGTTCAACGTGCGCGCTGCAGCCGCTCCCAGCGAGCGGAAGTAGCGCGCACGTCGAAGAGACGACGCGGCATGGTGCCTCGTCGTCTTCCTCGCTCCGGGCGGTCACACGACCCGGGGCCTCGTCCGAGAGGAACAAGGAACCGAATGCAGCAGACTGCAACGAGCGCCGCCGCCCAGAAGCGGCTCGCGCGCGAGTACGAGCTCGTCTACATCCTCACGCCGAACGTCGACCCCGACGAGGCGGATCGCATCGCGACCCGCATCCAGGACGTCGTCACGCGGCTGAGTGGCAAGATCACGAAGGTCGACTCGTGGGGGCGTCGTCGCCTCGCGTACCCGATCAAGAAGTCGTCGCGCGGCGTCTTCATCTACGTGCGGATGGTCGGCTACAACGATCTCGTCGCCGAGATCGAGCGCAACCTGCGCAACATCGACTCCGTCGTCCGCTTCCAGACCGTTCGCCGCGAAGGCGTGTTCGACCTCGGCGAGGTCACGGTCGATCCCGAGGAGGCGAAGTTCACGCGCATCGAGGCGCCGCCCGCCGAAGAAGAGGCGGAGCCCAGCTTCGAGGAGCGCCTCGGCCTGATGCAGCGTCCTTCGCGCGAGCGCGAGGAAGAGTCGTTCGACGAGGTGAGCGAGGACGGCGACGTCGTCCCGGGCCGTGCCGTCGCGGCGCCCGCGGCGCCCGCCGCACCTGCCGCACCGGATGCTGCCGCACCGGATGCTGCCGCTCCCGCAGCGACCGAGACCGAGCCCACCGAGCCCACCGAGAAGTGATCCGAGCCCACCGAGCAGAGGAGGACGAACATGATTTTCTACGCACGGCCGGGTGACGACGATCGGCGCAGCCGAGATGATGGCGACGGCCCCCGCGGGGGTGGTGGCGGAGACGATCCGCTCGGGCTCCGGCGCCGGCCGGGACGCAAGCGCGCGCCCGCGTTCACCTCGGACCCGACCTTCGAGTTCGACTACAAGGACCCGCAGACGCTGAAGCACTTCATCACGGAGCGCGGCAAGATCGTTCCGCGGCGCATCAGCGGTCTCAATGCGAAGCAGCAGCGCGAGCTGACCAGGGCGATCAAGCTCTCGCGCAAGGTCGCGCTGCTTCCGTACACCGGAGTGAAGTGATGGCCACGCACATCCAGGTCGTCCTCAAGGACGACGTCGACAACCTCGGCAAGAGCGGTGAGCTCGTGCGCGTGCGCCCCGGCTACGCGCGCAACTATCTCCTTCCGCGTGGCCTCGCCGCGCTCGCGACGCGCGGCAACATCGCGCAGGTCGAGCACGAGAAGAAGGTCGCCACGGCGCGCGCGGCGAAGCTGCGCGGCGACGCGGAGTCGGTGGCCAAGCGGCTCGAGGGAACGGTCCTCGAGATCGCGATGGCGGCGGGCGAGGGCGACAAGCTCTTCGGCTCGATCGGCACCAAGGACATCGCCGAGGCGCTCGCGAAGAAGGGCCACGAGATCGATCGCAAGAAGATCGTGCTCGCGGACAACATCAAGACGCTCGGCGAGCACGACGTCCCCGTGAAGCTCGGGTACGAGGTCACGGCGACGATCAAGGTGAAGGTCGTCCGCCAGGACGCCTGATCCAGCGGGAGTGCTCGCCCCGTAGGGACCGACGGAAGTGCGCGCCGCGCGCGCGGACGGAAGGTCCCGGAGCGGGCGAGCCGAACGTGTGGCCAGCGGGAGTGCTCGCCCCGTAGTGGGCGAGCCGATCGAACGAAGAAACGAAGCGGGTGATCGCCGATGAGGTGATCGCCCGCTTCGCGTTTGTGGCAGTCTCGTCCGTCCCTTGGAAGCGATGTTCGGCGAATCGGGGAGTGGTGAGCGAGCGGCCTCGGGGCGCGTGCCGCCGCACGCGCTCGACGCGGAGCGCGCGGTGCTCGGCGGCGTCCTGCTCGAGAACAACGCGCTCAACACCGTCACGCAGATCCTCGAGGTCGACGACTTCTACAGCCGCGCGAACGCGCTGGTGTTCGAGGGGATGATCGAGCTCTTCCGGCGCGGCCAGCCGGTCGACACCGTGACGCTGCGCGCGTGGCTGGTCGATCGCGGCGCGCTGCAGAAGGCCGGCGGCGACGAGCACGTGCTCTCGCTGACGAACACGATCCCGACGATCGCGAACATCGAGCAGTACGCGAAGATCGTGCGCGAGAAGGCGCTCGTGCGGCGGCTGATCACGAGCTGTCACGAGATCTCGGCGCAGGGCTACGGCGACTACGGCGAGCCCGAGCAGTACTTCGATCAGGCCGAGAAGAAGATCTTCGACGTCGGCAAGGCGCGCGGCGGCTCGCCGTACGAGCACATCAAGGAGGTCGTGCTCCGCACCTTCGAGCAGGTGCAGCTCGCGGCGTCGCGCAAGGAACAGATCACCGGGCTGCCGACCGGGCTCACGAAGCTCGACGAGATGACGGCCGGCCTCAAGGGCGGCGAGCTGATCATCATCGCGGGCCGGCCCGGCATGGGGAAGACGGCGTTCGCGCTGAACATCGCGGTGTCGGCGTGCCAGGCGCGCAACGTACCGATCGTCGTGTTCTCGCTCGAGATGCGGAAAGAAGAGCTCGCGCGGCGGCTGCTCTGCAGCGAGGCGAAGGTCGATGGCGGCCGCATGCGCACCGGCATGCTGAGCCGCGACGACTGGTCGCGCCTCGCGGGCGCGGCGGGACCGCTGACCGAGCTGCCGCTCTTCATCGACGACACCGCCGCGATCACGCTGATGCAGGTGCGCGGCAAGGCGCGCCGCCTGAAGTCCGAGCACGGGCTCGGGATGATCATGATCGACTACCTCCAGCTGATGCGATCGGGCGTGAAGAACGACAATCGCGAGCAGGAGATCAGCGAGATCAGTCGATCGCTCAAGGCGCTCAGCAAGGAGCTCGACGTGCCGGTGGTCGCGCTCTCGCAGCTGAACCGCGGCGTCGAGACCAGGCCCGGCAAGGACAAGCGGCCTCAGCTCGCCGATCTCCGTGAGTCGGGCGCGATCGAGCAGGACGCGGACGTGATCATGTTCGTGTACCGGCCCGAGGTGTACGCGAAGGAAGAGGAGCGCGCGCAGCTGCGCGGCCTCGCCGAGGTCGTGGTCGGCAAGCAGCGCGCGGGCCCCACGGGGATCGTGAAGTGCCGCTTCTTCCACGAGTTCACGCGCTTCGACAACCTCGCCGAGGGTGAGTTCGAGGACTACGACGGCGGCGGCGACGAGTAGCGCGGGCGAGCGCTCCAGGGCTTCCCGCGTCGTCGCGACCTGGATATCCTCGCGCACCATGTCTTTGCGCAACGGATCGCGGCTCGGTGGCTCGTCGCTCGCGGTCGTGCTCGCGCTGCTCGTTCCAGCGAGCGCGTCGGCCGGTGGCTTCGAGTTCGCGGCAGCGGGCACGCGCTCCCTCGGGCGAGGCGGAGCGTTCGCGGCGCGCGCCGACGATCCGATGGCGCTCGGATACAACCCGGCGATGCTGGCCGACCTGCCGGACACGCAGCTGATGCTCAACTCGCATCTCGCGTTCTACGACGCCTGCGTGCAGCGCCCCGGGAGCTATCCGACCGGCACGATGGGCACGATGGGCGACACGGTGTTCAACCGTGAGGGCGCCGATCCCGACGCGTGGCAGAACGAGGCCTTCCCGCGCGTGTGCAACAGCGGATATCCCGGACCCTCGCCGAACATCGTCGCGAGCTTCCGGCTGCTGCCCGAGCTCGGGCTCGCGTTCGGCATCCTCGCGCCGAGCGGCGTGGGGAATTCGCGCTGGGGCAACGGCGACGGAACGGTCGACTCGCCGACCGGGCTGCTGCCGTCGCCGGTGCGCTACGCGCTGGTCGAGCAGGACCTGCTGCTCTTCCATCCGAGCATCGGCGTGGGCTGGCGCATCATCCCGGAGATCCGGGTCGGCTTCACGTTCCAGTGGGGCATCGGTCTCATCCGCTTCGCGAACATCACGAGCTCGGGCTCCGGCCCCGAGGATCCGTTCAGCGACATCCGCACGCAGCTCGAGGTGCAGGACTGGTTCGTGCCGGCGGGGATCCTGTCGGTGCACATGCAGCCGCATCCGAACGTCGACGTGATGTTCAGCGGGCGCATGTCGGACTCGATCGGCGGCGTCACCGACGCGAGCGGTCAGCTCCATCTGACGACGCGTACGTTCTCCGCCGATCCGTCGATGCGAGCGACCACGACCCTCGATGGCGTGACGCTGCGCGCCGGGCAGCCGTGGCAGTTCACGGCTGGCGTTCGCTACGCGGATCGCATCCGGCCGCGCGCGTGGGAGCGTGGCTTCGAGGCGGCGGTGCGGAACGTCGTCGACGATCCGATGTACTCCGAGAACTTCGACATCGAGCTCGACGTCGTCTACGAGCTCAACTCGCAGGTGCGCGACTTCGTGGTGTCGCTGCCCGCGGGCTCGCGCGTCGTCCTCGACGGGATGGAGGTGCCGGTGCCGAGCCCGCAGCCGATCCCGCACGGCTGGCAGGACGTGATCGGCATCCGTCTCGGCGGCGACTGGAACATCGTGCCGGGGCAGATCGCCGCGCGCGCCGGCGTCCACACCGAGATCCCGCTCGGGAAGTCGCGCTATCAGATCCAGGACTTCCTCAGCGGCTACCGCTTCGGTCTGCATCTCGGCGCGACCTTCCGCTTCGAGCGCTTCGACGTCTCGATCGCGTACGCGCACATCTTCCAGCTCGATACCGTGATTCCCGACGGGAACTTCCGCGGCGTCGCGGCGCTCGGCGAGAGCACGTCGCCCGGATGCACGATGGGAGCGCCCTACGATCCGAGCTCGCCGGTGTCCGACACCGGATGCTATCCGTCGGGGTTCGGCGGGGTCGTCAACAACGGGACGTACACTGCGGAATTCAACGTGCTGTCGGTGCAGGCGAGCTACCACTTCGAGTGACCTCACAGCGCGCTAGGTCGCGCGCGCACGCGGGCGATAGAGTCTCGGCGTGCGCGTACGCATCCTCGGTGGCGGGCCCGCGGGGCTCTATCTCTCGATCCTCCTGAAGAAGGCTGACCGCTCGCACGACGTGCTCGTCGTCGAGCGGAACGCGCCGGACGATACGTTCGGATGGGGCGTCGTCTTCTCGAACGAGACGATGGGGAACCTCGAGGAGGCAGACGCCGAGACCTATCGCGAGATCACGCGCAGCTTCGCGCGCTGGGACGCGATCGACATCTCGATGAAGGGCGAGACGATCCGCAGCGGAGGCCACGGCTTCTGTGGGATCTCGCGCAAGCAGCTGCTCTCGATCCTGCAGGAGCGCGCGCGCGGGCTCGGCGTCGAGCTCGTGTTCCAGCGCGAGCTGAGCGAGGGCGAGCTCGATGCGCTGAAGCAGGAGGCGGATCTCCTCGTGGGCGCCGACGGGCTGCGCTCGATCGTGCGCACGCGCTTCGCGGATGCGTTCCAGCCGAGCTTCGATGTCCGGAAGTGCCGCTACATCTGGCTCGGCACGACGCAGCAGTTCCCCGCGTTCACGTTCAGCTTCCGCGAGAACGCGCAGGGGCTCTTCCAGATCCACGCGTACCAGTTCACCGCGTCCGCGCCGCCGGGGAAGGGCACCTCGACGGTGATCGTCGAGACCGACGAGGAGAGCTGGCGACGCGCCGGGCTCGATCGCGCGAGCGAGGCGGAGAGCATCGCGTACTGCGAGAGCGTCTTCGCGCAGGATCTCGGCGGCCATCCGCTGCTGCCGAACCGCTCGTCGTGGATCCAATTCACGACGGTGCGCAACGAGCGCTGGACGCACGAGAACGTCGCGATCATGGGCGACGCGGCGCACACGGCGCATTTCTCGATCGGCTCGGGGACGAAGATCGCGCTCGAGGACGCGATCTCGTTGGCCGGCGCGATCGCGACGCATCCGACCGAGCTCGGCGCGGCGCTCTCGGCGTACGAGGACGAGCGACGATCGGTGGTCGGCCGGATCCAGACCGCGGCGCAGCAGAGCCTCGAGTGGTTCGAGCAGGCCAAGCGCCATCACGCCGCGCTGGAGCCGATGCAGCTCGCGTTCAGCCTGCTGACGCGTTCGCGACGCATCACGCACTCGAACCTCGCGCTGCGGGATCCCGAGTTCGTCGCGAAGGCGGATCGCTGGTTCGCCGCGCAGGCGGGGGTGCGCGTCGAGCGAGATCGTCGCCCGCCGCCGCCGATGTTCGTCCCGCTCCGGCTCCGCGGGATCGAGCTGAGGAACCGAGTCGTCGTCTCTCCGATGTGCATGTACAGCGCCGACGAGGGGATGCCCGACGACTGGCACCTCGTGCACCTCGGCTCGCGCGCGATCGGCGGTGCCGGGCTGGTGATGACCGAGATGACCGACGTGTCGCCCGAGGGCCGGATCACGCCGGGCTGCACCGGGATCTGGAGCGCCCCGCAGGTCGACGGATGGAAGCGCGTCGTCGAGTTCGTGCATCGCTTCTCGGATGCGAAGATCGGGATGCAGATCGGGCATGCGGGCCGCAAGGGCTCGACGAAGCTGATGTGGCTCGGGATGGACGAGCCGCTGGACGACGGGAATTGGGAGCTGATCGCGCCCTCGGCGATCGCGTACGACGAGAGCAAGGGCAGCGCGACGCCGCGCGTGATGAGCCGCGCCGACATGGACGCGGTGATCGAGGCGCACGTTCTCGGCGCCCGCAACGCGGCGCGCGCCGACTTCGATCTTCTCGAGCTGCACATGGCGCACGGCTATCTGCTCTCGTCCTTCCTGACGCCGCTCTCGAACCAGCGCACCGACGCGTACGGCGGCTCGCTCGAGAACCGCATGCGCTTTCCCCTCGAGGTGTTCGACGCGGTGCGCGCCGCATGGCCGAGCGAGCGCCCGGTGTCGGTGCGCATCTCGGCGACCGACTGGGTCGAGGGTGCGTTCGATGGCGACGACGCGGTCGTGCTCTCTCGCGCGCTCAAGGCCCGCGGCTGCGACCTGATCGACGTGAGCACCGGGCAGACGTCGCCGCTCGCCAAGCCGGTGTTCGGGCGCGCGTTCCAGACGCCCTTCAGCGACCGGATCCGAAACGAGATCGCGATCCCGACGATCGCCGTGGGGAACATCCAGGACTTCGATCAGGTGAGCTCGATCGTGCTCGCCGGACGCGCGGATCTCTGCGCGCTCGCGCGGCCGCACCTCTACGATCCGTACTTCACGCTGCACGCCGCGGCGGCGCAGGGGTGGGACGACGTCCGCTGGCCCGACCAGTACGGCCCGGCGAAGACCGCGTTTCCCAAGAAGTGAGAGCGCGCGATCGCGTGCGGGGCGCTGGGCTCGCCCGCGCCGCCGCGTCATCCTGCGCGTCCATGAGCGCCCCTCTCGACGAGCCCCTCGACGGACACCTGTTCGGTCCCGGGCAGCCCTGCTTCGGCTGCAGCCCCGATCATCCGTTCGGATTCCGCCTCACGTTCGCGCGTGAGGGCGACGAGATCGTCACGCGCTTCACGCCGGGCGATCGCCACCAGGGCCCGCTCGGGATCATGCACGGGGGGCTGGTCTCGACGCTCGCCGACGAGGTCGCGGCGTGGGCGATCATCGGTCTGCTCGGGAAGTTCGGCTTCACCGCGTCGTTCGACGCGAAGCTGCACGCGCCGGTGCGCATCGGCGTGCCGCTCGAGGGGCGCGCGCGGATCGTCAAGGACGCGCGCCGCATCGTCGACGTCGCGGTCCGCATCACGCAGCCGGACCCCGCGGGCCAGACCTCTGCAGTGTTCACCGGCTCGTTCCGCTTCGTGATCCTCGACCAGAGCGGCGCCGCGCGCATGCTCGGCGGGCCCGTGCCCGACGCGTGGAAGCGCTTCTGCCGATGATCGTCCATCCTCTGCCGCGATGAAGACCGAAGGCGAGTACGTCGAATCGCTGCGCGCTCGGCAGCTCGTGCTCTGGATCGACGGAGCGCGCGTCGAGAACGTCGTCGATCATCCCAAGGTGCGCCCCGCGGTGAACGCGATCGCGGCGACGTACGCGCTCGCCCACGATCCCGATCCCGCCGTGCGCGAGCTCGCGACCGCGCACTCCGACGTGATCGACGCGCGCGTCAACCGCTTCACGCACCTGTTCACGACCGAGGGCGACCTCCGCAAGAAGCTCGAGATGCAGCGCATCCTCGGGCGCCTGACCGGCACCTGCTTCCAGCGCTGCGTCGGGATGGACGGGCTCAACTCGCTCTTCCTCGCGACCTGGCAGCGCGACGGACACGAGCGCTTCGTGCGCTGGCTCGCGCGCGTGCAGCGCGACGATCTCACGATCAACGGCGCGATGACCGATCCGAAGGGCGATCGCTCCAAGCGCCCGGCGGAGCAGCCCGATGCGTTCCTCCGCGTGGTCGATCGCCGCGACGACGGCGTCGTGATCCGCGGCGCGAAGATGCACCAGACCGGCGCCGCCAACTCCCACGAGATCCTCGTCATGCCCGGCCAGGCGCTGCGCCGCGGCGAGGAGGACTTCGCGATCGCGTGCGCGCTGCCGGTCGACGCGCCCGGCGTCTCGATGATCCTCGGCCGTCAGCCGTCGGACGAGCGCCGCGGCGGCCCCGACGCCGGCAACGCGCGCTACGGCGGACAGGAGTGCATCGTGCTCTTCGAGGACGTGTTCGTCCCCGCCGAGCGCGTCTTCCTCGATCGCGACGTCGAGGCCTGCAACCTCCTGCTCGATGCGTTCGCGGGCTTCCACCGCGCGAGCTACGGCGGCTGCAAGCCCGGCAACCTCGACGTCCTCGTCGGCGCGTCCACGCTGCTCGCGAAGATGCACGGCATCCGCGACGCCAGTCACGTCCGCGACAAGCTCGTCGAGATGGTGCACCTCACCGAGACGATCCACGCGCTCGGCGTCGCCGCCTCCGCGAAGTCGACCCGCCACGCGTCCGGCATCCACCAGGTCGATGCGGTGCTCGCGAACGTGTGCAAGCACCACGTGACCGAGCTGCCCTACGAGATCGTCCGGCTCGCCGAGGATCTCGCCGGCGGCCTGCTCGCGACCATGCCTTCGATCGCCGATCTCGATCACCCCGAGCTCGGCCCCAAGCTGCGCGCGGTGATCGGCGGCGCCGATCGCGCCAAGCTGTTGCGCCTGATCGAGTGGATGACCTACGGGTCGGGCGCCGTCCCCCTGCGCATCGAGTGCATGCACGGCGCGGGATCGCCGCAGGCCCAGCGGGTCGTCATCGAGCGCCGCACCGACTGGGAGGCGAAGATCCGTGCCGCCCGGCGCCTCGCCGGCCTCGAGCCCGAGTCGCCTTCCGCCGTCGTTGACACCACTTCCGGGCTGGCCTAGAAACGCCCGGCCGTCCCCCTTTTCAAGGGGACCCGTGTACCCTCTGCTCCGCCGACGGCGCAGAGCCCCGCACGCACTTCCGCACACGCACTTCCGCACACGGCAGGCCTTCTCTGAAAGGGCCATCAGCCCCATGTTCGAGGTCTATTTCCCCGTCCTCTTGATGCTCGCGGTGGCGGTCGCGATCCCCGCGTTGCTGTTCGTGCTCGGCTCCGCGCTCGGCCCCAAGAACCCGACGCCGGAGAAGATGACGCCGTACGAGTCGGGCTCGGCGAGCACCGGCGCGCAGCACGTGCGGCTCAGCGTGAAGTTCTATCTGACCGCGATCCTCTTCGTCGTCTTCGACATCGAGGCGGTCTTCCTGTATCCGTGGGCCGCCCAATTTCGGCAGCTCGGCTGGTTCGGGCTCGTGGAGATGCTGCTCTTCCTGGCCGTCCTCGGCGTGACGCTCGTCTACGCGTGGAAGAAGGGAGCGCTCGAATGGGAAAGGTAGTGATGGGCGGCGGCGACGCCGGCTTCGTGACCACGCGCCTCGACGAGCTCGTCGCCTGGGCGCGGAAGTGGTCGCTCTTCCAGTACCCGTTCGTCACGGCGTGCTGCGGCATGGAGTTCATGTCGCTCAACGGGCCGCGCTACGACGGGCTCGCGCGCTTCGGCGCCGAGGCGCCGCGCTTCTCGCCGCGGCAGTCGGATCTGCTCTGGGTCGTCGGCACGATCGTGCAGCGACAGGCCCCCGCGCTGAAGCGCATCTACGAGCAGATGGCCGATCCGAAGTACGTGATCGCGTTCGGCACGTGCGCGTCGTGCGGCGGCTTCTACGACAACTACACGACCGTCCCGGGCATCGACAAGATCATCCCCACCGACGTGTACGTCCCCGGCTGCCCGCCGCGCCCCGAGGCCGTGCTCGACGGCCTGATGCTCCTCCAGCAGAAGATCACGTCGGGCACGCGCGGCGCGCTGGTGGTGCCGACGCGCGAGGTCCCGGAGATGACGCAGCTCCGGAAGAAGGGCTCGTCGGTGTACTACGGCCAGCGCAAGCTCGAGGCCCAGCACGCGAGCGCGCTCGGCGCCGGCGGTCCGATCGCGGAGCTCTCGCGCGCGCTGATCGAGGACCGGCCCGGCGAGGCGATTCCGATCCGCAGCGGGCAGGCGACCGAGCTCGGGCACTACGCCAAGTCGCCGATGGAAGGCATCCCGGCCACCGAAGAGGCCGAGCGCCGCGCCGCGGCCGACGACGAGGAGGGCTGAGCGCGTGAGCAAGAAGGTCCTCACCCGTCTGCAGTCGCTGTTCGGCGATCGAATCCTGGCGACGAGCTCGCTGCTCGGCGACGACGAGGCGATCGTCGCGCCGAAGGACTGGCTCGACGTCGCGCGCGCCCTGCGCGACGAGCCGGACCTCGCGTTCGATCACTTCCTCGACATCACGGCGGTCGACTATCCGCTGCGCGACGACCTTCCGCGCTTCGACCTCATCTTCCTGGCGCGGTCGATGGCGCACAACCATCGCGTCAAGCTCAAGGCGCGCGTGGGCGAGGGCGAGTCGATCGCGTCGCTGGTGTCGCTCTGGCCCGGCACGAACTGGGGCGAGCGCGAGATCTTCGACATGTTCGGGATCCGCTTCGCGGACCACCCGGATCCGCGACGCATCCTGCTCTACGAAGAGTTCGTCGGACACCCGCTCCGCAAGGACTATCCGATCGAGCAGACGCAGCCGCTGATCCCCTATCGCGAGGTCGAGGGCATCGACAAGCTGCCGCCGTTCGGGCCCGAAGAGGGCGCGCCGTGGTCGCGTGTGAACTGGCAGGAGCGCCTCGAGGGGCGCGACCTCCAGGTGTCTCCCGCGATCGGCGTGCAGCAGGACCAGCGGCCGACGCTGAGCCAGGGCATCGAGTACACGACGCACGACGACACCGTCGCATCCGAAGGCAGCGCCGCGGGCGCGAAGGACTGAGAAGGATCCATGGAGCCCTTCTACGAGGAGCTGGACGACGACAAGACGCTCGAGCTGCCGGCCGAGCCGATGCGGATCAACATGGGCCCGTCGCATCCCGCGATGCACGGCACCATCCGCATGGTGCTCGAGCTCGACGGCGAGACGGTCAGCGACGTCGACATCCAGCCCGGCTACCTGCACCGCGGGTTCGAGAAGAGCTGCGAGCGCGGCACCTGGTCGCAGGTCTTCCCGTACGCGGATCGGCTGAACTACGTCTCGCCGATGCTCAACAACGTCGGCTTCTCGCTGGCGGTCGAGAAGCTCGCGGGCATCACGGTGCCCGAGCGCTGCACCTGGTACCGGATGATCCTCGGCGAGCTGTCGCGGATCACCGATCACCTGACGTGCAACAGCGCGACCTCGATGGAGCTCGGCGCGTTCACGCCGTTCCTGTGGTGCATCAAGGTCCGCGACTGGATCTGGGACATCCTCGAGCAGGAGACCGGCGCGCGGATGACGCACTCCTTCGGCCGCATCGGCGGCATGGCGGCGCCTCCGACGGAGCACCTGAAGGAGACGGTCAACGCGATCCTCCCCGAGATCGACACGGTCATGCTCGAGACCGAGTCGCTCCTCCTCAAGAACCGCATCTTCCTCGACCGCACGCAGAACGTCGGCAAGCTGACGAAGGAGCGCGCGATCGCGATGGGCGTCACGGGCCCCGTGCTGCGCTCGACCGGCGTCGACTACGACGTGCGCAAGGCGAACCCGTACATGTTCTACAAGGACGTCGACTTCGACGTCCCGGTCGGGATCGACGGCGACAACTACGACCGCTTCATGGTGCGGTTCGAGGAGATCCGTCAGTCGATGAAGATCATCCGCCAGTGCATGGAGCGGATGGCCGACACCGGCACGGTCAACACCTCCGACGTGCGCGTGATCCTTCCCGAGAAGGACGCGGTCTACAACACGATCGAGGGCACGATCGCGCACTTCAAGATCGTGATGGAGGGCATCAAGGTGCCCGCCGGCGAGTGCTACTCGTACACCGAGGGCGGCAACGGCGAGCTCGGGTTCTTCATCGTGAGCGACGGGAGCGGCACACCCTATCGCGTGCGCTGCCGGCCGCCGTGCTTCTACAACCTCCAGGCGTGTCGCGAGATGATGATCGGCGAGATGGTCGCGGACATCGTTCCGACCTTCGGCTCGATCAACATGATCGGCGGCGAGTGCGATCGCTGAACGCGATCGCGATCGCAACGTAGAGATTTTCGGAAAAGCCTATGCCGACGTTCAAGCTGGACGGCCAGGAGATCGCCTTCGAGCCGGGGGATACGATCCTTCGCGCGGCGTGGAAGCAGGGGATCGAGATCCCGCACTACTGCTGGCACCCGGGTCTCTCGGTGGCGGCGAACTGCCGGATGTGCCTGGTCGAGATCAAGAGCGCGCGCCCGATGGCGCTTCCGATCCTCGCCTGGGACGAGAAGAAGAAAGACTACGTCGAGGCGACGAAGAACAAGCTCCAGCCCTCGTGTCAGATCGAGGTGACCGACGGCATGGAGGTCGTCAGCAAGGGCGAGCACGTCCTCGAGGCGCAGGCCGCGGTGCAGGAGTTCCTGCTCCTGAACCACCCGGTCGACTGCCCGATCTGCGATCAGGCCGGCGAGTGCAAGCTGCAGGACTACTGGCTGACCTCGCAGAAGACGCTGAAGCGCAAGGACACCGAGCCGGTGCACAAGCCGAAGGCGGTGCGCTTCGGTCCGACGATCGTCTACGACGCCGAGCGCTGCATCATGTGCACGCGCTGCATCCGCTTCTGCGACGAGGTCGTCGGCGACCACGTCCTCGACATGCGCGAGCGCGGCAACAAGAACGAGATCGTCCTGTCGCCGGGGCGCGAGCTCGATCACGACTACACGCTGATGACCGAGCACGTCTGCCCGGTCGGCGCGCTGACGAGCAAGGACTTCCGCTTCAAGGCGCGCGTCTGGTTCCTGCGCAGCACGCCCAGCGTCTGTGGCGGCTGCGCGACCGGCTGCAACACCTGGGTCGACTACGATCCTCGCAACCAGCGCGTGTATCGCCTGCGCCCGCGCGACAACGCGGACGTGAACGAGTTCTGGATGTGCGACGACGGGATGATGACGTACAAGCGCTTCCACGAGGACCGCGTCCTCACCGGGCGCGTGCGCCAGGAGGGGCGCGTCGTCGAGGTCCCGCGGGACGTCGCGATCGACGCGGCGGCGCGCGTGCTCGAGAAGGCGCAGCGCATCGCGATCGTGTTCAGCGCGCAGCACAGCAACGAGGACAACTTCGTGCTCGCGAAGCTCGGCCGCGAGCACCTCGGCGGGCAGTCGCTCTACCTCGCGGCGCTGCCGGGCTGGAAGGGCGATGCGATCCTTCGCAGCAGCGACAACAACCCGAACCGCGCGGGCGCGACGGCGATCGGCGGGGGTGCGCTCAAGACGACGAAGGAGCTCGCGGACGACGTCGCGGCCCAGCGCGTCGACGCGATCCTCTCGCTCGGCTGGGCGGCGTCGGAGACGGCGGAGCAGCTCGCGGGGCTCGCGTCGATCCCCCACGTGAACCTGTCGTCGAACATCGGCCCGCTCGTGCAGGTCGCGTCGGTCGTCGTGCCGGTCGCCACGCACGCGGAGGCGAGCGGCACGTTCGTCAACGCGCAGGGCAAGGCGCAGCAGTTCCAGCGCGCGGTGCAGGCCCCGATGGGCATCAAGAGCGCGTGGGAGACGCTGGTCGAGATCGGCACGCGCATCGGGCGCGAGATGGCGTTCGCACGGCTGCCCGAGGTGCGCGCGGCGATGCCGGCGCACACGGCGCCGACCAAGTCCATGGCCCCGCCGCCGGCGGCGCCGCCGGCAGGGGCCTGAGGGAAGAGCGATGGACACCGGCTGGCTGATTCTCGCTGCGATCCTGAAGATCGGGTTCGTCATCTCGGTCCTGCTCCTGCTCTTCGCACCGGTGCTGGTGCTCGCGGAGCGGCGTCAGAGCGCGATGCTCCAGGATCGGCTCGGGCCCTACCTCGGCGGCATCCCGATGCCGCGCGCGGTGCTCGATCTGATCCCGTGGCTGCAGCTCGGCGCGTACGCGGTGGCGGCGCTCAGCATCGCGATCTTCCTCCTCAGCCTGCTGATGGTCGCGCTCGGCAACTCGGAGGACGTGCTCTTCACCGAGCCGGTGTTCGGCATCCGGCACACGTGGGGCGGTCTGATGATCGTCTTCCTGCCGCTGGCGATCGTCCACGCGATCGCGGGCAAGATCCTGCCGTACCTGTTCGTCGACGGGCGGCTGACGCTCTTCGGCGGGCTGCACTCGCTGGCGGACGCGATCAAGTGCGCGATGAAGGAAGACTTCGTCCCGCCGGGCGGCGATCGCTTCCTGCACTCGGCGGCGCCGATCATCGCGATGATCCCGGTGTTCGCGACGTTCGCGGTGATCCCGTTCGGGCCGACGCTCTACTGGGATCACCTCTTCCAGCAGCTGCCGCCGGTCGGGCCGATCGACGGCCCGGTGATCCCGCTGCAGGTCGCGGATCTCAACGTCGGCATCCTCTACATCTTCGCGATCGCGGGCACCGGCATCATCGGCGCGGCGATCGCGGGCTACTCGAGCGACAGCAAGTTCGCGCTCCTCGGCGGCCTCCGCGCAGCGAGCCAGATGGTCAGCTACGAGGTGACGCTCGGCCTCTCGGTCGTTCCGCTGTTCATGATCTACAACACGCTCCGGCTGCAGGAGATGGTTGCGTGGCAGGCGGAGCACGTCTGGGGGATCATCGTCCAGCCGGTCGCGTTCATCTTCTTCCTGACCGCCTCGATCGCCGAGTACAAGCGCGTGCCCTTCGACGCGCCCGAGGGTGAGAGCGAGATCGTCGCCGGCTACTTCCTCGAGTACTCGGGGATGAAGTGGCTGATGTACATGATGGGCGAGTTCGTCGAGATCGTCGTCAGCTCGGCGATCATCGCGACGCTCTTCCTCGGCGGCTGGCACGTGCCGTTCATGACCGAGGCGGGCTGGGAGGCGTTCGGGTCGCGCTTCGATCTGCTCGGCACCGACTGGGCCGTGCTCAGCGAGGTCGCGAACACGCACCTGTTCGTGGTGCTGGTCGGCATCGGCGCGTTCCTCCTGAAGATCGCGCTGCTCTGCTTCCTGAGCATCCAAATCCGCTGGACGGTGCCGCGCTTCCGCTACGATCAGATCATGCAGCTCTGCTGGAAGGGCATCCTCCCGCTGTCGCTGATCAACATCCTGGTCACGGGCATCGTGATCCTCGCGCTGAGCTGAAGATGGCATACACGATCAAGAAGCCGGGCCGCACCGTCGCCGACCAGGTCTACGTGGTCGAGGTCGCCAAGGGCCTCGGCGTGACGTTCAAGCGGTTCTTCGAGAACACGCTCGGCAAGGCCGAGAACAAGAAGACCGCGACGATCAAGTATCCCGAGGAGACGCGGGAGTACCCGGAGCGCTTCCGCGGCGTGCACCGCCTCACGCACCGCGCCGACGGCTCGCCGCGCTGCGTCGCGTGTCTCTGCTGCAGCACCGCGTGTCCGGCGCAGTGCATCTCGATCGAGCCGGCCGAGTACGAGTCCGACGACCCGCGCCACGGCTACGAGCGGTACCCGCGCACCTTCGTCATCGACGAGCTGCGGTGCATCTTCTGTGGGTACTGCGTCGAGGCGTGCCCGTGCGACGCGATCCGCATGGACACCGGCACCCACGTGCCGGCGTCGTGGGACCGGGAGCACTTCATCTTCGACAAAGAAGTCCTGATGAGCATCCCGGGGAGGGATGGGACGTATGCGACGGCGAATCCTCGGCATGAGCCGGGGGAGGCTTCGCATCCGGGTCTGGATCGTAACAAGCAACACTGACCCACCTGCACGGTCTTGCGGGTGCTCCACCGGTGGGGTCTCGCTCCACCATTGCGGTGGGGTGCTTGCACGGTCCCCGTCTCGCCCTCGCTTCGCTCGGCTCGCGCGCGGGGGCATGGGGGCGGCTCGTGACGGCACGGGACTGAGTGCGCGACCGATCAGATCGCGCAGCATGCTCGCGGAGGGCGAGAGCGCGGCTGCCCGTGCATCCGCGTCGACCACCCCACCGGCCCGATGGCCCCGCGCGCGAGCCGAGCGAAGCGAGGGCGAGACGGGGACCGCGCGAGCACCCCACCGCAATGGTGGAGCGAGACCCCACCGGTGGCCCCCCCTACCGCCGGCCGACGAAGAGCCACGCCAGCCAGGCGATCCCCAGGACCTGACCGAGGTTGCGCGGATACTTGGCCGGGGCGGAGCGGAGCTTCTGGATGGGGTGATGGCCGAAGGTGTTGCGGAGGCGCTGGGCTACGTGCTCGTCGACGCCCGACATCACCAGGCGCGCGTGGCTCTGCGAGGACACTGCGCGGATGGTGGCGCGCTGGAGGCGGGCGCGGCGGACGACGTCCTCGAAGTCGTGCTTGAGCGCGATCGGGATGCGGCCGCGCACGAGGAGCAACCGGCCGTCGCGCACCGAGACGCAGAAGATCTCGTTCGCGCGGGAGAGGAAGTACCACGCGCCGACACCGACCAGCGCGAGCACGATCCAGGGGAGCAGGTCGTCCACGGTCGGAGCTTACGATCTTCCGCAGCATCGTCTCCCTGCATCAGCCGGAGTGCTCGCCCGGAGCGGGCGAGCCGATCTCGAAGACACGCCTGAGCCCGTCGCGGTGGGTGGAAGTACACTCGCGCGCGATGACGAAGAAGCAGGAGGCGGGGCGCACGGCCGAGACGCGCGCGGTGCACGGGGGCGAGCTGCGCGAGCGCGCCGAGCACGCGCTCTCCGAGCCGATCGTGCAGACGGCGACGTACACGTTCGCGAGCACCGCGGCGCTCGTCGAGTACATGGAGGGCCGCGCCGAGCGCGAGGAGTACGGGCGCTACGGCAACCCCACGGTGCGCACGCTCGAGCGGAAGATCGCGGCGCTCGAGGGGACCGACGACGCGGTCGCGTTCGCGAGCGGGATGGCCGCGGTGACCACCGCGATCCTCGCGATGGTGAAGAGCGGCTCGCACGTCGTGCTCTTCTCCGACTGCTATCGCCGCACCCGGCAGTTCGTGACGGGCTTCCTCGATCGCTTCGGGGTGACGAGCACGCTGGTCCCGCCCGCCGATCTCGACGCGCTCGAGGCCGCGCTGACGCCCAAGACCCGCCTCGTGATCAGTGAGGCCCCGACGAACCCCTACAACAACGTGGTCGATCTGCGACGGCTGGGCGCGCTCTGCCGCGAGCGGCGCATCAAGACGATGATCGACGCGACCTTCGCGACGCCGATCTCGATGCGGCCCGCAGAGCACGGGATCGATCTCGTGCTGCACAGCGCGACGAAGTACCTCGGCGGGCACAACGACGTGCTCGCCGGCGTGGTCGCGGGGCCGAGCGGGCTGGTGTCGCTGGTGCGCGATCTGCGGCACGTGCTCGGCGGCGTGCTCGATCCCCACGCGGCGTACCTGGTGCACCGCGGCATCAAGACGCTCGCGGTGCGCGTGAAGCAGCAGAGCGCGACCGCGATGGCGCTGGCGAGCGCGCTCGAGGCCCACCCGCGCGTCCGCCGCGTGTGGTACCCGGGGCTCGCATCGCACCCGCACCACGGCGTCGCGAAGGAGCTGATGACGGGCTACGGCGCCGTCGTGACGTTCGCGCTGCACGGCGATCTCGCGGCGGCGTCGCGTTTCGTCGACGCCTGCCGGATCCCGCGCATCGCACCGAGCCTCGGCGGGGTCGAGTCGCTGATCGAGCAGCCCGCGCTGATGAGCTACTTCGAGCTCTCGACCGAGCAGCGAGAGGCGGTCGGGATCACCGACGACCTGGTGCGCTACGCGGTCGGCATCGAGGACGCCGACGAGCTGATCGCCGACGTACTCCGCGCGCTCGACGAGACGGCGTGAGCCGACAGGAGTGCTCGCCCCCAACGCGAACGGGGCGGGCGCTCTCGCGCTCGCCCCGTTCATCTCGCACCGAACCACAAGCTCCGATGAGCCGGAGCGCCGAAGGCTACTCCTCCGGGAGCTCGTCCTCTTCCGCGTCGGCGTCGCGCGCCGGACGGTTCATCGCCATCAGGACGTCGCGTGCTTCCTCGGAGCCGTTGCCGCCCGCGTCGCGCGCGGCCATCAGCAGGCCGCTCTCGCTCATCGAGCCGAGCAGGCTCGCCGCGAGCCGACGCTGCGCAGCGTCTTCTCCTCGGAGCATCTCGTAGAAGCGCCCGCGGATGTCGCGCGCGCTCATGCCGTGCACGCCCGCCCAGCCCGCGCGCAGCCGCGCGATCAGCGGCAGCCACGCGAAGCTCTGGCCGCCCTGGTCGAGGGTCCGCGCGACCTGGATGCGGCGGAGCACCTGGCCGGAGTCCCACAGATCCGTGGTGACCAGGTTGAACCAGTCGTTGGTCGTGTTCATCAGGTCGTCCTGCAGCGCCTGCCGCAGGTCGACGTCGGTGCCGAGCCGCGTCAGCAGCGCGTTCGCCGCCGCCTGGCTGCCGCCGAGCGCGATCGCGATCGCCGCGGCGTTCCGCGTCGCGTCGTTCTCGAGCATGGTGATCAGCTGCGCGTCGTTCGCGGGCGCTGCCGCGTAGCCGACCGCGACCGCCGCGGGGCGCCGCACGTCGGGCGGCGTCGCCGGGTCGTTGATCAGCGCGAGCAGCGCGCCGGACATCGCCTGGCTGGGGCGCTGCCAGAGCGCGCCGAGATAGAAGCGGCGCGCGACCTCGTCGAGATCCGTCTGCTGGATCTTCGCGAGGACCTGCTGCAGCACCGCGTCGTCCGCGATGGCGCCGAGCGCGAGCCCGGCGTCGTTCCGCAGGCGCACGTCGTCCTGCGGATCCTCGATGATCGTCATGAGGATAGGGGCCGCCTCGACGCGGCCGTAGCGGCCGATCGCCTTCACCGCCGCGGTGCGGTTGTCGTACTCGCGCTGATGCGGGACGCCGGCCATGCCGCCGTACTGCGCGAAGTCGATGTCACGCGGGCGCGGGATCATGCGCAGCAGCTGATCGTACGCGGGCTCGTAGTTCAGCTCCGCGAGCGACATCGCGGCGGTCGCCACGTCGTCGGTCTCGAGGTTGCGCACGAGGATGGGGCCAGCCTCCTGCGCGCCGCTGCGTCCGAGCACGCGCATCACCGACGCGCGGCGGCCCAGGAAGCGGTCGTCCGAGAGCATCGGGAGCAGCGGCTCCACCATGTCGGGCGACTCCACGAGGAGCAGTGCGTCGAGCGCGTTGCGCCCGACCTCCGTGCTCTCGTTCTGCGCGAGCGCGACGAGCGCCGGCACCGCGCGCGCATCGCCGAGCTCGGCGAGCCCGTGCGCAGCCTCGATGCGCGTCATCTCGTCCTCGCTCGAGAGCAGCCCCGCCAGCGCGTCGGCCGCGGCCGGGTCGTGCGTCGCGCGCAGCATGATCACGAGGTCACGCTTGGTCGCCGCGTCGCCTGCCGACGCGAGCAGCACCGTGAGGCCCTGCGCGCCCGTCGAGCGGCGCAGCGCCTCGAGCACCGACACTCGCATCGCGGGATCGCGCTGCATCAGCTCGAAGAGCGGCGTCGCCGCGCGCGGATCGCCGATGCGCCCGAGGCCCGAGGCCGCGATGCGCAGCACGTTCTGGCCCTCCTCGCCGGTGTTCCGCGAGTCCGCGAGCATGCGCGAGAGGGGCTCGATCACGTCGGGCGTGCCGGCCTCGGCGAGCGCCTGCGCGACCAGCGTGCGGACGGCCCCGGACTCGTGCCCGGTCAGCTCCGGCGCCGCGAGGCGCTGCACGCCGACCACGCTGACGATGATGCGCGGATCGAAGGGAGGATGGCGCTGGTGCTGCAGGCGCCCGTCCTCGAACTCCTCGATGATCGCGTCCGCCGCGCCTTCCTCGCCGAGCACCGCGAGCGCCCACACGACGGGCGCGCGATCGCGATCGTCGGTCGTCGGCAGCACGCGCATCAGCGCCGGCCGCGCGTTGTCGGCCGCCGGCGATCCGATCTCGGCGAGCGCGCGCGCCGCGTGAGCACGCATGCGACCGGGCTGATCGAGATACGGCATCAGCACCGACACCGACTCGGCGTCGCGATACTGACCCATCTTCTGCATGATCCGCATGCGCACGTCATCGAACTGCGAGCGCGGGAGCTCCTCGCGGATCGCCGCGAGGAACTGGTCGCGGCTGCCCAGCTCCTGCGCGGCCTCGTAGGCTTCCCAGCGATGCTGGAAGGCCTGGTCGCGCACGTACCACGCGGCTCCGAGGCCCACGATGCCGACGACCATGAGGATCCCGACGACGCGACCGAACATGGTCGTGCGTCGTCCGATCTTCCTGACCATCTGATCATCGTCGAGGCCGGAGACCTGCTCGTTGGCCCTCTCGAGATCCGCATCCATCGCCCCCCGATCGGGAAGCGCCGGGAGCTCGTCATTCGGTTCGATCTGGTTCTCCATCGATCACTTCTCCGGGCCCGGGGGCCCCCTCCGCCTGGTCTCGGGCCCGCAACATTAGCGAAATAGCGGGTCGCGATTCAATGGCGACGGATTGACGACGGCTAAGGACCCCCGCTCGGGGCCCGCCTTGGGCCTGCGTGCCGCAAGTGCGCGGAATCGCTGTTGACCCCCCCGATCGAGGCCGGTATCGTTGCGCGGTTCGGCGGGAAGGCGCCCATGACGAAGTCCGAGCTGATCGATGCGGTCGCGAAGCGAACCCGGATCACCAAGAGCCGGGCGGAGCTCGTCGTGAACTGCATCTTCGAGACGATGACGACATCGCTCGAGCGCGGCGAGGGCATCGAGATCCGCGGGTTCGGCAGCTTCACCGTGCGCGACTATCGGCCGTACAACGGTCGGAATCCCCGCACCGGCAAGCCGGTCCCGGTGCCCGAGAAGCGGCTCCCGTTCTTCAAGGTCGGCAAGGAGCTCAAGGAGCTCGTCAACCAGAGCACCGCGCCGATCGACGAAGACGACGACGACGACGACGACGACGTCGACTCCGAGGGCTGAGGCGCGATGATCCCGGCGAAAGAGCAGCTGCGCACGCTGGTGCGCGGCAGCGTCGATCTCGTGTCGGAGGCGGATCTCCTGGCGCGGCTCGAGGAGTCGGAGCGCACCGGTCGGCCGCTGAAGATCAAGGCGGGCTTCGACCCGACGCGCCCCGATCTGCACCTCGGGCACACCGTGCTGATGTCGAAGATGCGCCAGTTCCAGGAGCTGGGGCACGAGGTGATCTTCGTCGTCGGCGACTTCACCGCGGCGATCGGCGATCCGAGCGGTCGCAACAAGACGCGGCCGCCGCTGACGCGCGAGGAGATCCTCGAGGGCGCGCGGAGCTACGCCGAGCAGGCGTTCAAGATCCTCGAGGAGGGCAAGACGCGGCTCGAGTACAACTCGAGCTGGCTCGGGGCGATGACGTTCGCCGACGTCATCCGGCTCGCCGGCAAGTACACGCTCGCCCGGATGATGGAGCGTCAGGACTTCAAGATGCGCTGGGAGAGCCAGTCGAGCATCTCGATCCACGAGCTCCTCTATCCGCTCGCGCAGGCCTACGACTCGGTGCACCTCGCGTGCGACGTCGAGCTCGGCGGGACCGACCAGCTCTTCAACCTGATGGTCGGCCGCGACCTGATGAAGGAGTGGGGCCAGCGGCCGCAGATCGTGATGACGACGCCGATCCTCGAGGGGATCAGCGCGCGCCTCGAGGACGGCAAGATCGTCGGCGACAAGATGAGCAAGTCCCTCGACAACTACGTCGGGGTGAGCGAGCGGCCCGAGGAGATGCTCGGGAAGCTGATGAGCATCGGCGACGCCGTGATGTGGCGGTACTACGAGCTGCTCTCGAGGGAGAGCACCGAGACCATCGCGCAGCGGCAGGGCGCGTGCGCGCGCGGCGAGATGAACCCGCGCGACGCGAAGATGATGCTCGCCAAGGAGATCGTCGCGCGCTTCCACGCCCCGGAGGAGGCGGAGCGCGTGCACGCGGCGTGGGACAAGCAGTTCTCGCAGCGCCAGGTGCCCGACTCGATGCCGGAGCACGAGCTGGCGGCGGACGGGCAGGACGTGCCGGTCTGGAAGGCGCTCGTCACGGCCGGGCTCGCGAGCAGCAACGGGGATGCGCGGCGCAAGATCGAGCAGGGCGCCGTCGACGTCGACGGAGCGCGCGTGCGCGACACCAAGGCAGCGCTCGGCGACGGCCGGCACGTGATCCGCGCGGGGCGTCACTACGCCGCCGTCACGATCCGTCGCGCGTGACGCTCCGCCCGTGACGGCGGTGGCGGCGCGATCCGCCGCCGACTACAGCGCGGTCTTCTCGATCACCTGCGGCACCAGCGGCAGCGTGGGATCGAGCTCGGCGAGCAGCGCGTCGGCAGGCGTCTGCCCCTTCTCGATCAGCGCGCGCAGCGCCGCGAGATGGATCGTCTCGTCGTTGCCCTGCGCATCGAGACAGGAGGGATCCTCGGCCGCGAGGTGGCGCAGGCCGCGCTCGGCGAGCGAGAGGATCTCCGACGCCCACTCGCCGACCTCGTGGCCTCCGAGCTTCGCCCGGAATCCGTCGCGCGCGATCGCGGGACGCGCGGTCTCGACCTCGTCGAAGCTCCAGCGCGCGCCCAGCGCGTCGAGCGCGTCGACCGCGCCATCGTCGTACATCAGGCCCTTCCAGAGCGCCGGCAGCGCGGCCGCGAGCTCGGTGCCCTGCATGTCCGCGCCGCGCATCTCGAGCGTCTTCTTGAGGCGCACCTCGGGGAAGAGCGTGTTGATGTGCGTCAGCCAGTCCTCGACGGTCGCGCGCTCGACGCCCTGAGGGTCCTTCCAGAACTGACGGAACGTCTGCCCGGTGTTGCGCCGGATGTGGCCGTCGCGCTTCACGAGGAACATCGGGATGTCGAGCGCCCACTCGACGTAGTCGAGGAAGCGCGCGTCCTCGCGCCACGCGAACGGCAGGAGCCCCGAGCGATCGGGATCGACCGCGAGCCACACCGCGGCGCGGCGGCTGCGCTCGCCGGTGAGGCGTCGCTCGACCACCGGGCTGTTCGCGAACATCGCCGTCACGATCGGCTGCACCCGCAGCGACGCGCGCAGCTTCCGCATCGCGTCGGCCTCGCTCGCGTAGTCGAGGTTCGCCTGCACGGTGCACGTGCGCAGCATCATGTCGACGGCGAGCGCGCCGCGCGTCGGCAGGTAGTCGCGCATGATCGGGTAGCGCAGCTTCGGCACCCACGGCAGCTCCTCGCGCGCCGCGAAGGGATGGAAGCCCAGGCCCAGCCAGGTGATCCCGAGCGCCTCGCCGATCGGGCGCAGCTCGGCGATGTGCTGATCGAGCTCGGCGCGCGCCTCGTGGATCGTCTTGAGCGGCGCGCCCGACAGCTCGAGCTGCGCGCCGGGCTCGAGCGTCACCGAGGCGCGCCCGCGCTCCAGCCAGATCCACGGCGTGTCGTCGCGCTCTCGGTGTCGCTCCCATCCGCTGCTCTCCGCGAGCTGCCGCAGCACCTCGGAGATCCCGCGCTCACCGTCGAACGGCACCGCCGAGCCGTCGCCGAACACCGCGTGCTTCTCCGCCTCGGTGCCGATGCGCCACGCATCCTTCGTTTTGCAGGCGCCGTGGAAGGGCTCGAGCAGATCGTCGAGCGATCGGATCGGCCGGAGGTCGGGGGCTTGGGAGACCGCCATTCGGAATCGCTCGTTTCACTCGCAGGGGAAGAGAGGCTGCGACGGGGGCCGCGCGATTCCCCGTGTAGCACGGCCGGATATCGACTCGCGGAATGCGATGCCGTCGAGTAGTCTGCCGCCTCGAATATGAGCAGCCGTTCAGCCGAGGGGGTGATCGGCCCCCATCTCGTGGTGCGGGGCCGCCTCGATGGCAAGGGCGACCTCGAGGTCGAGGGAGTGCTCGAGGGCGAGATCGAGCTCGACGGCTCGCTCGTCGTCGGGCCCGACGGAACCGTGGTCGGTCCGGTGCGCGCGCTGCGCGTCGAGATCGCGGGTGAGGTCCACGGGCGCGTGAGCGCGGCCGAGAGCGTCGCGATTCGCGCGGGAGGTCGCGTGCAGGGCGACGTCCGCGCGCGCCGCGTCGCGATCGACGACGGCGCGGCGCTGCACGGCGGGATCGAGATGGAGTTCGATCTCGAGGAGGAGTCGCGATGAGCCGCGGATCGGTGCTGCCCCAGGGAATGACGCTCGCCGGCGAGATCCGAGGGCAGGGCGATCTCGTGATCGCGGGGACGGTCGAGGGGCCGATCGCGATCGACGGGCACCTCACGATCGAGCCGACCGGCAGCGTGCGCGGCGAGGTGAAGTCGCGCGCGCTGGTGCTCCGCGGAACGCTGGTGGGCCACGCGATCGCCGACGAGACGATCCGTCTCGAGGCGGGTGCACGGATGGTCGGCGACGCGCGCGCGGAGCGGGTGGCGGTCGTCGAGGGCGCGCTGCTGCGCGGACGGATCACGATGACGGGCGCGCAGCCGTCGCGTCGCTCGAGCGCCGGTCAGCTCGCGGCGCAGTCGCTCCCGATGCAGTCGGTCCCGATGCAGTCGGTCCCGGTGCAGTCGCTTCCGATGGAGGCGCCGGCGGGAGGCGGCACGCTGGCTGCGGTCGGTCAGTCCGCGCCCGCCGTCAGGCGTGCTCCGATTCCCGCTGCGCCGGCCGTTCCCGCGACGGGCGCGGACGCGCGACCGCCGGGGC
>JALYRN010001062.1 GCA_030855295.1 Myxococcota bacterium
CGTCCGGCGCGTCCGGAGCCCCCGCGCCGACGCCACCGTCCGACGCGTGCGGCCCCCGCTCGACGCCTCCGTCGACGACCTGCGCGCGCGCGCGTGGGACGACGACCACGCACGCACAGCACGCGCACACACACGCGGCGAACGATCGAGGATGCAGCAACGACCCCACGGCAGATCGTGGTCTATCGCAAGTGGGATGGTTTCGCAACTGTGTTGCATCTTCATCCCTGTCGCATCCACCGGCCGCTCGCCTGCAGCGACCCGAACGCAAGAACGTCGGCTCCCTCTCCGAGGAAACCGACGTTCGATGGTGCTGCGCCCCCTGCCGATCAGCGCGTGTGCTGGGCCTTCTCGCGCTCGAGCAGCTCCTTGTAGCCGACCGAGTAGCGCGTCCACGGGCGCAGCTCGAGCCGCTTGAAGCCGATCGGCTCGTCGGTGCCCTCGCACAGGCCGTACTCGCCGCTGCTCATCTTCTCGAGCGCCGCCTCGATCTCGATCAGCAGCTTCCGCTCCTTGTCGGCGAAGCGGAACAGCCACGCCTGGTCGGTCGAGCGCTGCGCGATGTCGATCTCGTCCGCGAGCACGTCGCCGTCCTCGAGCGCCTCGCTGACGTGGCGATCGAAGCCGCTGAGCACGCGGTTCCGCTCGTCGATCAGCTTCTGGTAGAGCGACGAGATCTCGCTCTTGGTGAGCTTCGCGTCGGGATGCGAGCGGACCTGCGTCGCGTCCGGGATCGGCTTCGCGTTCGACATCGTCGGCGCGGGCTGACGAGGCGCATCGGCCTTCGTCGCCGTCGCCGGCTTCGCCCCCGCCTTCTGGATCGGAGCGGGCGTGGCCTTCTTCGCGGCCGGCTTCTCGGAGACCGACGCCTTCGGTGCAGCCTTCTTCGTTCCGCTCTTCTCGGTCATGCGTGCCTTCGCCATGGACTCCCCTCTACTCCGATCCAGCTCTCTCGAACCCCGTGCCCCCGAACCCCACTGCCGATCGATCGGACCGCGGTCCGATTCAAGGCAGCGCCCAACCCGAGCGGCGCAACATCGAGCACACCGCCATCAGCGGGAGCCCTACGATCGCCGTCGCATCGTCGCCTTCGATGCGGTCGAAGAGCGCGATTCCGAGGCTCTCGACCTTGTAGCTGCCGGCGCACCACGCGGGATCATCCGCCGCCACGTAACGCCCGATCTCGGCCTCATCAAGAGGCCGCACCGACATCCGGTGCACGTCGAGCGCCACCTCGGGCCGATTGCCGCGCACGACGAACGCGACCGCGGTGATCAGCCGGTGCACGCGCCCCGCGAGACGGCCGAGCTGCGCGCGCGCTCCCTCGGCCGAGCCCGGCTTGCCGAGCAGCTCACCGTCGAGATCGACCACCTGATCGGCGCCGATCACCAGCGCATCCGGCCGCTCGCGCGCGACGCTCACGGCCTTCGCGATCGCCCGCAGCCGCGCGGTCTCGTCGGGGCTGTCGGTGCGGATCGCGTCCTCGTCGCAGTCGGGCGCGACGGCCTCGTAAGGCACGCCGAGACGGTCGAGCAGCGCGCGCCGGGCAGCGGACGTGGATGCGAGCACGACGGGCCGCCCCGAAAGCATAGCCGCGGAACGTTGCACAACGGCGTAGCGGTTGCAACGGGCCCCCGGCGAGAATCGAGGCGCTTCGCTACGAGCAGCCGTTGCAGGTTCCGCGCACCTGCACCTCGACGTCTCCGCTCCGGAGCGCTCGGGGCGCGCCCTTGACCGCGTGGATCGTCACCGCCCCCTCGGGCAGGCACGCGACGTTGCCGCAGGCGGTGCACACGAAGTGCGGGTGGAGCTCCTCGACCGGATGCTCGACCTTGGTCGTGAGCTCGAAGCGCCAGAGGTGATCGCCGAGATCGGTACGGCGCACGAGGCCCACCTCGGTGAGGTCGGCCAGGTTGCGATACACCGTCGCGCGATCGAAGCCGGCGTCGGCGAGCCGGTCGCAGACCTCGGCGTGCGAGAGCGGGCCGCCGGCGTCGATCAAGCACTGGAAAACGGCCGCGCGCGCCGCGGTCGCGCGGAGGCCGGCGTCACGGAGCAGCGCCTTCAGCTCACCCGGTTTCGCCCCAGTGCCCGGCTTCGCGAAGGTCCCCACGAGGCCCAACCTACGGGGTCGCGATCAGCAATGCAACTGCAACATGGTTGCAGTTGCGATTCCGGCGCGCGCTCCCGTGCGGTCCCTCCGGGGCGAGCACTCCTGCAGGCTCACGGCGCGCAGGCGATCTCGGCCAGGCTCGCGATCGCGGCCGCGACGTCGAGCGAGCCGTCGGTCAGACCCGGCAGCGGGAGCGCGACGCCGCCCGTCCGGTCCGGCAGCGACGGCATCCCGAGGTACGGCGCCTGGAACCCTCGACCCACGTCGGGGCTGCGCCCCGCGCCGCAGTCCTGGCCCTCGCCGTCGCGCGTGAGCGCGAGCACGCGAACCCGGTTCATCCCGAGGATGTCCGACGTCTCCGCGAACGTGTGCTGGACCACGATGCCGCCGCCGAAGGGTCCGCTGAGGACGGTCGGTCGCTCGGCGAAGGTGTCGTCGGTCACGTGGACGACGATGCGCGCGGCGACGTCGCGCCACGCGCATGTCGACGTGGCGAGGGCGAGCGCGTCGAGCGCGTTCTCCGGGCAGTCGACGTTCGCGATGCCGCTCGCCGGGCTGCGGTTCTCGGGGGCGCGCGCGCGCCAGGCGTCGAGCTCCGACGCGAGCTCGGCGGCGTCGGCCACCGGCGCGCAGTCGCGCAC
>JALYRN010001063.1 GCA_030855295.1 Myxococcota bacterium
GGCTGCAAGTCCGCGATGCCGATGGGCGCGCAGGCCGGCGAGAACGCGGCCGCGTCGCTGCTCGGGCGTCGCGAGTCCCCGCTCGCGTGGAACGACCTCGCGTGGTGCACGAGCCTCGGGCGTCGCGACGCGGTCGTGCAGCCGATGCGCGCCGACGGAAGCCCGGCGCGCCCCTTCGTCGGGGGCTGGCTCGCCGCCCGGATCAAGGAGATCATCTGCCGGTACACCATGCGCTCTCTCGAGCTCGAACGATCCGGCGCGATGCTCTATCGCTGGCCGCGGGGCTGGCTCTCCGCGCTGCCGGGCCGCGTGCTGCCCGCGCTCTCGGCGGAGGGTGCGCTGCGATGAGCGCCGGCGACCCCGCGGCGCTCTATCTCGAGCACCGCCCGTTCCTGATCGGCCTCGCGTACCGGATGCTCGGCAGCGTCGCGGAGGCCGAGGACGCGGTGCAGGAGGCCTTCCTCCGCGCGCACCGGACGCCGCGCGACGGAGCGTGGTCGACCGACGTCGAGTCGCCGCGGGCGTGGCTCGCCACCGTGGTGACGCGCCTCTGCCTCGATCAGCTCCGCTCGGCGCGCGCGCGCCGCGAGACGTACACCGGCCCCTGGCTGCCCGAGCCGGTGCGCACCGATCTCGAGGGCGCGATCGTGCAGCCGATCGATGCCGAGGCCGCCGAGTCGCTCTCGCTCGCGTTCCTGGTGCTGCTCGAGCGCCTCTCGCCGCTCGAGCGCGCCGTGTTCCTGCTGCACGACGTGTTCGACTACACGCACGCGGAGGTCGGCGCGATGCTCGAGCGCGACGAGGCCGCAGTGCGTCAGCTCCTGCATCGCGCCAAGGCCCACGTGAAGCAGGGCCGCCCTCGCTTCGCGCCCGATCCCGACCGACACCGCGAGCTCCTCGTGCGCTTCCTCGGTGCGACGGGGCAGGGCGATCTCGCGGCGCTGACCGCGATGCTCACCGACGACGTGGTCGCGCGCAGCGACGGCGGCGGCAAGGTGCGCGCGGCGATCAAGCCGGTGGTCGGCGGCGATCGCGTCGCTCGGCTCCTGATCGGCGTGGCGAAGAAGTCGCCGGCCGACCTGCGCTACGAGCTCTGTGAGATCAACGGCACGCCGGGCGTGACGTGGAGCGACGACGCCGGCCTCCTGGGCGCGATGACGATCGTCGTCGCGGACGATCGCATCTGCGAGGTCGACATCGTCGTCAACCCCGAGAAGCTCCGCGCGCTCGCCTCGCTCGATCAGCGCGGCAGGCGGAACACGAGCTGAGGCGCGGTCGCGCCGTTCGGGAACACCGCGCCGATGAACGAGAGCACGCGCATCATCGGCGTCTCCTCGTCGGCCTCGATCACCGTCTGACACGCGGCTGCGCCGCAGATCGGGCGCGCGACGGCGGTGAGCGGCGACTCCGGGTCGGTCGCGACGGTCGCGCGGAAGGCGAACGCGCCAGTCACCGAAGGATCGGGCGGCACTTCCTCGCCGGCGCCGGCCGCCTCTCCGCGCACGCCCTCGATCAGCGCCGGAGCCGTCGGCTGCGTCGGCTCCGGCGGCGGCGCGCCCGCGCGGTTGAAGCGGAGCTGCATGCCCGAGCCGCGGGCCCAGAGGACGACCTGGAGGAAGCCTCCCTCGGCGGGCGCGAGCGGCACCGGATCGCAGTCGACGTAGCTGCCGGCGCGGCACGCCTCGTACGCCTCTTCCCAGTGCGAGACGAAGTCGCTCCACGGGCGCACGCCGCCACCGTAGGTCGCGGGATCGATCACGCCCCGACCGGCCTCGGCGATCTGCGGCGAGCTCATCGAGAGCCAGCTCGCCTGCGTCGGCGCGGCGCCGGTCGGCGAGAGCGGCCGCACCGCGAACGCGATCTCGCGATAGCCGGCGTCGAGCAGCGACTGCACGGCGCGCACGGCCGTTCCGTAGCCGACCAGGCTGTGCGCGGTGATCGTCGCGCGCGAGCGCGCGGGCGCGGCGCGGATCGCCGCCGTCAGATCGGTCAGCCCGTCGGCCGAGACCTCGCTCTCGGGCACGCGGCCGCGCTCGAGCGTGTAGATCGGCTGGCTGTCGAGGCGCAGCTCGCTCGGGCTGATCTCGATGCGCAGCGCGTCCCCCGACACGTTGCCATCGTTGCGGTGCGCGATCGGGAGCTCCATCAGGCCGACGATCGGCGTCGTGTCGACGGCCGGCGTGGCGTCCTCGTCGGCTCCGCAGGCGGAGGCGATCGTGAGAGCGAGCACGGACGAGAGCGCGAGAGGGAGAGCGCGAGACGAGTGCATGGCGCGCGAGGGTACCAGAGAGCGCACGACGCGCGCGCTCGCGGCGATTCTCGTCTCGAGCGGTGGTCGGAGATCGGCTCGCCCGATCAGAAGGGCGAGCACTCCCGCAGGGGGCTCAGGCCGGGCCCAGCCTCGCGGCCAGCGCCTCCAGCCTCGCCCGCTCGCCCGCGTCGTGCGTCCGCGCGATCGCTCGCTGCAGCTCGCTGCTCGCCTCCGCGCCGTAGATCCTCGACACCATCTCGCCCGCTGCCTCGGCGAGCGTCTCGGTGCGCGCGGCGCGCAGCAGGTTCTCGAGCAGCTCGGGGTTGCCGCGCGCCCCGAGGTCGAGCGCCATCGCGCGCTCGTACTGCTCGATCGCGTGCGAGAACCAGCCCCGCTGCATGTACGCGTGACCGAGCAGGAGACGCGCGCGCGCATCCTGCGGGTGCTCGTTCCGGTAGCGCGTCAGCGCGCGCAGCTCGCCCTGCCGGACGTCGCGGCCG
>JALYRN010001064.1 GCA_030855295.1 Myxococcota bacterium
GACCGGGCTCCTCGCCGCACAGCGGACAGCACGCGTCGTCGAACACCGGCACGCAGAACGCCGCGAGGCACGCCGCGGGCGCGAGGCCGTCGCACTCGGTCGGCGGCGGTCCGGCGTCGACGCAGCCGCAGCAGCCCGGCACCTCGATCAGCACCGCGCACCCGCGATCGTCGACGCGCCGCGCGTACGGCTGGCCATCGAAGCCGGAGATCGTGTGCGACGCGCAGTCCGCCGCGCGCGCGGCCCACCCGCCGGCAGCGCGCGCCGGATCTCCAGGAGAGCAGCCCTCGAACGTGGCGTCGATCGGGCAGCAGAGGCCGTCGCCCCCGTCGTCGCTCGCGGCGTCGCCGGACAGCACGCCCGCGTCGGCGAGCAGGCCGTGCGACTGCCCGCAGCCGGCGATCGCGAAGACGAAGAGAAGCGTCAGTGTGTGCCGTGTGCGCATGTGCGCGCGAACGCTGCAGCTCCCGTGCCCGGACGCCGCGGTCCCTGCGCGCAGGACCGCGCGCCGCGACGTTTGGACCGCAGCGCTCGGGCCTAGCTCAGCCGGGCCGCGCGCTGCGCGACGAGCCATGGAGGACGGGATGACGAGCGATCGCGAGTACGGGTACGGGCACGTGCGCGGCGGCGGATGGGGTCAGCGGGGCGAGGGTGGATGGGAGCGCGAGGATCGCGACGAGTGGCGTCGCCGCGACCAGGGCGTGCTCGTCGCGGCCGGACGAGGCTCGTCGATGCAGGGCTCCCTCGGTCGTGGCCTGGGCTCGTGGGGAGAGAGCGATCGCGGCTTCGTCGGTGGCGAGCACGGCGTGCGGTCTCGGTACGATCGCGATCCTCGCGACTTCGGCCCGGCGCACGGGCACGGCGAGCGGTACCCCGTCGATCGCATGGGCCGGCGCATCGAGGAGGGCGCGATGCGCATGGACGAGGGCGCGATGCGGATGGGCATGCGGATGGGCCAGGGAATGCACCGCATGGGCGACGAGATGCAGCACGCGAGCGAGCGCTTCGGCGACCGCATGGGCGAGGGCGCCTACCGCATGGGCGACGAAGTGCAGCGCTTCGGCGACCGCATCGAGGAGGGCGCGGATCGCTTCGGAGAGGGCGCCTATCGCGCCGGCGCGGACATGCAGCGCGCGAGCGACGAGCTCGCCG
The DNA here is from genome assembly GCA_030855295.1 of Myxococcota bacterium. GTDB lineage: Bacteria > Myxococcota_A > Polyangia > Polyangiales > Sandaracinaceae > Sandaracinus. The sequence goes on from JALYRN010001064.1 coordinate 1,153, forward strand.
ACCGCATGAGCGCGGGCGCGTACCGCATGAGCGCGGGCGTGCAGCGCGCGAGCGACGAGGTCGCGGGCCGCATGGGCGAGGGCGCGTATCGCATGGGCGAGACGATCGAGGAGACGAGCGAGCGCATCGGCGATCGTGTGTCCGAGGGCGCGCAGCGTCTCGCGCGGGGCGCGGAGCGCACCGGCGAGCGCGCGCATCGGGTGCGCGATCGGGTGATGCACGCGCTCGATCGCGTGCGTGGCCCGTTCACCGGGCGAGGCCCCAAGGGCTACCGGCGCCGCGACGAGCGCATCCGCGAGGACGTCTGCGATCAGATCGCGCACCAGGGGTGGATCGACGCGAGCGACGTCGAGGTGAAGGTCGAGCACGGCGAGGTGACGCTCCGCGGCACCGTGCGCGACCGCGCCGACAAGCGGAACCTCGAGTGCATGCTCGATCAGATCCCGGGCGTGCACGACGTGCACAACGAGCTGAAGGTCGGCCGTCGCGAGACGCTGCGGCTCGGCTCCGGAGACGGCGGTCGCACGCGCGGCAGCGCTCGCTGAGTCAGCACGAGTGCTCGCCCGCTCCGGGACCTTCCGTCCGCGCGCGAATGATCGGCTCGCCCGCTCCGGTCGCTTCCGTCCACGCGCGCTTGATCGGCTCGCCCGCTCCGGTCGCTTCCGTCCACGCGCGCTTGATCGGCTCGCCCGCTCCGGTCGCTTCCGTCCACGCGCGCTTGATCGGCTCGACCGCTCCGGTCGCTTCCGTCCACGCGCGAAGCGCGCGCTCCCGTGCGCGCCCTCCGGGGCGAGCACTCCTGCAGGCCGCGAAGCGCGCGCTCCCGTGCGCGCCCTCCGGGGCGAGCACTCCTGCAGGCCGCGAAGCGCGCGCTCCCGTGCGCGCTCTCCGGGGCGAGCACTCCTGCAGGCCGCGAAGCGCGCGCTTCCGTCCGGTCCCTCCGGGGCGAGCACTCCTGTGGACTCAGCTGCGTCGATCGCGCTTCGCCTGCGTCCTGCGACCTCGCGCGCTCGAGTGCGCGAGGTGCGCGCGCGTCGCGGACTGCTGCGGCTTCCGCTGCCGCGCGTCACCCTCCAGGGCTCCGGGCGATCCCGTGCGTACAGGGGTCACCTTCTTCGTGGCGGCCTTCTTCCCGGCGGCCTTCTTCGCGGCGGTCTTCCTGGAGGCGGCCTTCTTCCCGGCGGCCTTCTTGGTCGGCGCCTTCTTCGCGGCGGTCTTCTTGGTAGCCCGCTTCTTCGCGGCGGCCTTCTTGGTCGGCGCCTTCTTCGCGGCGGCCTTCTTGGTCGGCGCCTTCTTCGCGGCGGTCTTCTTGGTCGGCGTCTTCTTGGTCGCCGTCTTCTTCGACTTGCCGCGCGAGGAGCGCAGCTGCTCTTCCGATCGAGACACCGCCATCACGCTCTCCTATCGCTCTCGCCGGTCGCGCATCGCTGTCGCGCTCCCGATGGTTTGACGTCCAACAATAGTCACGCGGTGCGCACGTCGCACGCGCCGAGGGACCGGCACGCTCCTCAGCGGCCGCTCGCGCGCCGCGCCGCGAGTCACTCCCAACCCCACACGCGCACGCCGTCGGCGGGAGCCGACGAGCGACCGCGCGC